>NZ_JBFAYQ010000007.1:0-197777 GCF_040681345.1 Streptomyces sp. NPDC051776
CACGTCGAGTCGGTGGAGCTGCTCCACGCCGCACACGTGGAGGGCTTTGGCTCGTCCCCCGACCGGGGGAGCCCGGATGCGCCGCAGCGTGCTGTGCGGATCAGGCTCTATCGGTCCACGCCAATGACGCGCCGCAGGTCGGAGCCGGTACTTTCGGAAACTCCCGCAAGGCGTCCGTGACGTGCGACGATCCCCGCGTGCGGCATGATTGACGGATCGTCGGTCAAGCGATAGCTCTAGTCGGGCTGTCCCCACCCACCGACTGCTCGTCCCCCACCCGTCAGTCTGCGCATCACCTGGCACAGCCCAGCCCGAGGAGGCTGCATGCGAGGATCCGCTCCCGACAGTGCGAGAACCACGCGTCGACGCATGACCCGGGCGGCGGGCGCCACGGCGACCGCCGCTCTGCTGTTCCCCCTACTCTCCGCCGCACCTCCGGCAACCGCCGCGCTGCCCGGTCCCGACGGTTCCCCCGCCTCCCTGCAGCGCGCCTTCTCCGACGCCGCCCAGCACTACAAGGTGCCGCAGAGCGTGCTGCTCGGCGTCGCGTATCTGCAGTCGCGCTGGGACACGCACCACGGCGCGCCCAGCGTGTCCGGCGGCTACGGCCCCATGCACCTCACCGACGCGCGCACCGCCCTCGCCACGGCGCCCCACCACAGCCACGGCTCCGAGGACCCGCGCGGCGACGACGCCCGTCCGGCCGAGCGGCTCACCCGTGCCGTGCCCAAGGCCGCCGAACTGCCCGCCCGGCTGCGGACGCTGGACAGGGCCGCCGCCGTGACCGGCATCGCCCCGAAGAAGCTGCGCGAGGACGCGGCGGCGAACATCCGCGGCGGTGCCGCCCTGCTCGCCGCCGCACAGAAGAAGCTCGGTCTGCCGCTGAGTGCCGACCCGGCACAGTGGTACGGCGCCGTGGCCCGCTTCTCGGGCGCCGACGACAAGACCACCGCCTCGACCTACGCCGCGGACGTCTTCGACGTCATCCGCAAGGGAGCGTCCCGGACCACCGACAGCGGCCAGCGCGTCGTCCTGTCCGCAGCGCCGGGCCTCACCCCGGACACCGGGCAGAGCCGGAAGCTGGGCCTGCGCACCGTGGACGCCACGAAGGCGGACTGCCCGCGAACTGTGGCCTGCGAGTGGTTCCCCGCGGCGTATGCGGAATTCGGCGAGGGCAACGAGCGGGACTACGGCAACCACGACAAGGCGGACCGCCCGCGCAGCCAGACGATCGACCACATCGTCATCCACGACATCGAGGGCTACTACGACTCGGCCCTGGAGCTGGTCCAGGACCCGACGTATGTGTCCTGGAACTACACACTCCGCTCCTCCGACGGCCACACCGCCCAGCACGTGGCGAACAAGGACGTCGCCTGGCACGCGGGCAACTGGTACATCAACTCCAAGTCCATCGGCCTGGAGCACGAGGGCTTCCTCACGGCGCCCGACACCTGGTACACGGAGGCGATGTACCGCGCCTCGGCACGGCTGGTGCGGTATCTGGCCTCGAAGTACGACATCCCGCTGGACCGGCAGCACATCCTGGGCCACGACAACGTCCCCGGCCCGACCCCCATGACCGTCCCCGGGATGCACACCGACCCCGGGCCGTACTGGGACTGGGCGCACTACTTCCGTCTGCTGGGCGCACCGCTGAAGGCCACCGCGGGCGCGCGCAGCGACCTGGTGACGATCCTCCCGGACTACGCCGGTAACCGGCCCGTCTACATCGGCTGCACCGACGCCGGCGACGACACCTGTCCCGAACACGGCTCGGCGGCCGTACGCCTGCACACCGAGCCGCGGACGGACGCGCCGCTGGTGAAGGACATCGGCCTGCGTCCCGACGGCTCGGACTCCACCAGGGGCGTCAACGACACCGGCGCCCGGGCGACGACCGGCCAGCAGTACGCGGTCGCCGAACGAAAGGGCGACTGGACCGCGATCTGGTACCTCGGGCAGAAGGCGTGGTTCCACAACCCGCGGACCCAGCCGAAGGCGGTGCCCGCCAAGGGAATGGTCCTCACGCCCAAGAAGGGCCGTGGGGAAGTCCCGGTCTACGGGAGGGCCTACCCGGAGAAGGCGGCCTACCCGGACGGCATCACCGTCCAGCCCCTGGACCCGCTGCCGTACAAGCTTCTGCCCGGCCAGAAGTACGCGGCGGGACTGAAGACGCGCGGCGAGTACTACTGGGCCACCACGTTCGACACGACGAACCACACGGTGGTGCGGGGCAAGCTGCAGTACTACCAGA
Organism: Streptomyces sp. NPDC051776; assembly: GCF_040681345.1. Taxonomy (NCBI): domain Bacteria; kingdom Bacillati; phylum Actinomycetota; class Actinomycetes; order Kitasatosporales; family Streptomycetaceae; genus Streptomyces; species Streptomyces sp. NPDC051776. Next base: position 2,258 of record NZ_JBFAYQ010000007.1, read on the forward strand.
TCCAGCTGGGGCACCGGGTCGCCTTTGTGAAGGCCGACGATGTGACCGTGCGCCGCTCACTCTCGTAGGAGCGGAACGCTCGCAGGAGGTTCGAGAGCCGCCGTCCGGCAGGGCCGGGCGGCGGCTCATCGTGATGTGTGGGGATATGCGGCCGCGACACGGGGACGGTTGCTTCAGGACTGCTGGAACATCTCCGCGGGAAGCGGCTTGAGCAGCGCGTACAGATCCTCGGTGATCGGCCGGTCCCAGCTCGCGATGGTGACCAGCACACCGTCGCTGCGGTCGAACTGGACGCAGGAGACCCGCTCCTCGGAGACCACGATGCGCTTGACGATGAGGAGGTTGTCCTCCTGCATCACGGGCGTGTCCTCGGTCTCGACGACATGCACCGGCTCATCGTTGCCGAGGGCGGCGAGGAGCTGCGCGACCTCGAACGGGGGCTGATCCTCGCCGACTTCCCGCGCCGGGGAGCCCTCGGGCAGATTGCCGATGATCATCGCAGGGCCGCGTCCGCCGAACAGGTCGTAGCGGAGAAAGACGCCCTGGCAGCTTCCGTCGGGGGCAGGCAGCAGGCCGGCGCCCAGATTGCCGGGCCAGTCGCCGGGGTCCATCGCCAGGACGTCGAAGTCCGGCCCGGTGGGCGAGGCTGCGCTGCGGCGGCGGAGGAAGGACATGCGGACATGGTACGTGCCCGCGCGTCGCCCGCGTCCGGGGGCACGGGCGCGTCATGCATGGGCCGGGCCGGTGCCGCCCCGGCGCGGCCGCTCCTGCGTGGCGTCCCCGGGCACGGGCCGGGGCGGCTTCCCCGGGCACGTTTGCCGGGGCGGCAGCCCCGGCCGCGGGCGGGGCGCAGGGTGCGGTCGGGACGGGCGGGAAGAGGGATGCCGCTGTGGTCGTCTCGGAGCCGCCGGCCTTGTGCTCTCGTACGTCGAGGGCTGTGCCGGCCTCCCCCCGGGCGGACGGCGTGCGCGGGTGGAAGGCGAACCGAGCACGGCGCGCGACGAGGGGCGCCCGTCGCGCGACAACGGGGCCCGGCGCGCGCCACCGCGATCGTGCGGGCGCGGGCCGTACGGCAGGACGCGGCCGATCGGCCGGAAACGACATCGCACCCGGGTCGTGCCCGCTCGGATGAGCGGGGACGGCGCGGGTGCGATGTCCTGCTCCGGGTCTCCGTCCGTCAGGTGAGGTCGAACTCGCCGTCACGCGCGCCGAGGACGAACGCGCGCCATTCCGCGGGGGTGAAGATGAGTGACGGTCCTTCCGGGTTGCGGCCGTCCCGCATCGCGATATAGCCCTCGACAAAGGCGATCTGGACATCGCCCGTGCCCTGGCTGCTTGACTGCCACTCGGCGGTGCTCAGATCGAGCTTGGGCTTGGTGAATTCCGCCAGTGGCTGTTGTGTGGTGCTGTCGGCCACGTCCGTGCTCCTCCCGGTTCGTCTACCCCGGTCAGCCTAGCGATCGTGACGGGAGGCGCACAGGCCGCAACGGCATTACGCACCCGGGGGTTCGGATCCGACCAGCCACATGGAGAAGAACTGCGAGCCACCGCCGTACGCATGACCGAGCGCCAGCCGGGCGCCGCCCACCTGGTGCTCCCCCGCCCGGCCGCGGACCTGCAGTGCGGCCTCGGCGAACCGGATCATTCCCGATGCGCCGATGGGGTTGGTGGACAGAACTCCGCCCGAAGGATTGACGGGCAGGTCCCCGTCCAGCTCGGTAACACCCGATTCGGTGAGCTTCCACCCCTCGCCCTCATCGGCGAAGCCCAGGTTCTCCAGCCACATCGGCTCGTACCAGGAGAACGGCACGTACATCTCGACGGCGTCGATCTCCCGGCGTGGATCGGTGATCCCGGACTGCCGGTACACGTCGGCGGCGCAGTCCTTGCCCGCCTGCGGGGAGACGAAGTCCTTGCCCGCGAACATCGTCGGCTCACTGCGCATGGCGCCGCCGTGCACCCAGGCCGGCGGATACGGGGCACGTGCGGCGCCCTCCCGTCCGGTGAGGACCATTGCGCAGGCGCCGTCGGAGGACGGGCAGGTCTCGGAGTAGCGGATGGGGTCCCACAGCATGGGAGAGGACTGCACCTTCTCCAGGGTGATGTCGTGCTCGTGCAGATGGGCGTACGGGTTCTTCAGGGCGTTGCGGCGGTCCTTGTACGCGACGAGGGAGCCGACGGTGTCGGGTGCGCCGGTCCGCCGCATGTACGCCCGTACGTGCGGTGCGAAGAAGCCGCCCGCACCGGCCAGTAGCGGCTGCTGGAACGGGATCGGCAGGGACAGGCCCCACATGGCGTTGGACTCGGACTGCTTCTCGAACGCACACGTGAGGACGGTGCCGTGGATACGGGCGGCGACCAGGCTCGTGGCGACGAGCGCGGTCGAGCCGCCGACCGATCCGGCCGTGTGGACGCGGAGCATCGGCTTGCCCACCGCGCCGAGCGCGTCGGCGAGGTAGAGCTCCGGCATCATCACGCCCTCGAAGAAGTCGGGCGCCTTGCCGATGACGACGGCGTCGATGTCGGCCCAGGTCAACTGGGCGTCGTCCAGGGCACGTACAGCCGCTTCGCGCACGAGTCCGGCGATGGAGACGTCGCGGCGGGCGGCGACGTGCTCGGTCTGGCCGATCCCGACGACGGCGACGGGCTCTTTGCTCATGCCGGATCCCCTTCCAGGACGGCGACGAGGTTCTGCTGGAGGCAGGGGCCGGAGGTGGCGTGCGCCAGCGCGCGGTCGGAGGCGCAGCGGTGGATGCGGGAGGCGGCCTCGCCGAGCCGGATGAGCCCGGCCGCCATGACGGGATGGGCGGCGAGAGCCCCGCCCGAGGGGTTGACGTCGACGCCGTCGCCGAGCCGCAGCGCCTTGCGCAGCACGACTTCCTGGGATGTGAAGGGGGCGTGCAACTCCGCGGTGTCGACGGGCTGTCGGAAGGCGCCGGCCCGTTCTGCCGCGAGCCGGGTGGACGGTGAGTCGGTGAGGTCGCGTACACCGAGGCTGTGGGCCTCGATGCGGTGGTCCATGCCGCGGATCCAGGCGGGCCTTGAGCACAGCCTGCGCGCGGTGTTCCCCGCGGCCAGGACGATGGCGGCCGCGCCGTCGCCCACCGGTGGCACGTCGTGGCGGCGCAGAGGCCGCACGAGGTAGTCGTCACCCAGGAGTTGACCGGGGTCGAGGTCGGCCGGGCCGCCGAGTTGCGCGTACGGGTTGTCCGCGGCGGCTGCACGGCTGCGGGCGGCGACCCCGGCGAGCGCACGCTCGTCCGTCTCCCCGGCGTCGATGAGCGCCTGCGCCTGGAGTGCGGCGAGCGAGACGGCGTCCGGCCAGAGCGGGGCCACGTAGTACGGGTCGAGCTGGCGCGTCATCACGTCGCGGACCCGGCCGGGCGAGGACTTGCCGTAGGAGTAGACGAGTGCGGTCTCCGCGTCTCCCGTGAGGAGCTTGACCCAGGCTTCGTACAGCGCCCAGGCGCCGTCCATCTCGACGTGGGACTCGGAGATCGGCGGCCAGGCGCCGACCCCGTCCAGGGCCATCGTGAAGGAGAACGCCCGGCCCGCCAGATAGTCGCTGGAGCCGGAGCAGGTGAAGTCGATCTCGCCGGCCTTGAGCCCGACCTGGCCGAGGACGTCCTCCAGGACCGGGAGCAGCATCTCGACCTCGGAGACCTCGGCCGTGTCGGCCCGGTGGCGGGTCTGGGCGAAGGCGACGATCGCGACGCCCCGACCGTCGTCGCTGAAGTCGGGTGTCACAGCAGCTCCTTGTACGTGTCGTAGTCCGCGTCGGGCTCGCCGGTGGGCCGGTAGTGGTCGGGGTAGCGGCCGCCCTCGGCCCAGACGGGCTCGACGCGCAGTCCCATGCGGACCTGGTCGTAGGGGATGCCGGCGATGCGCCCGTGGAGCGCCAGGTCGGCGCCGTCAAGGGCGATATGGGCGTAGACGTAGGGCACTTCGATGTCGAGGTTCTTGGCCTTGATGTTGACGATGCAGAAGGTGGTGACCGTGCCGCGCGGCCCGCACTCGACCTGCTCGGTGGTGGCCACCCCGCAGGTGGGGCAGGCGCCGCGCGGGGGCACGTAGACCTTGCGGCAGGACGGGCAGCGCTCGCCGGTCATGCGGTGCGCGGCGAGGGCGGTGAGGTAGCGGGTCTGCGCCCGGCCTGGCGAATAGCTGTACTCCAGCCTGGCGGGGGCGACGATGCCGGTGACGGGATCGTCGAACTCCCCGCTGTGCGAGGCCGCTTGGGGTTCGGCCGTGTCACCGCCGGGCGCGTTCCCGTGCTGCCCCTCCTCCTCCGGCTCGAAGCAGGCGATGTCGGTGATGGCGCCCGTGCGCTCGGCGGCCCACCGGACACGGACGCGCAGTCCGGTCCGTACGGCCTCTGGGCCGGGGACGTCGAGCGCGTGCAGCAGGGCGGTGCCGGCGCCGTCGAGACGCACGAGGACCCAGGCGAAGGGGGTGGAGAGCGGTTGGTTCGGTCGGGGGGCCGGGTTCCAGGCCCAGGTCGTGACGGTTCCGGTCGTGCCGACCTCGACGAGGTCGCGGAGTTCGTCGGCGGTCACCGGGTCGTACTCCACGGGCGGTACGAGCACCCGCCCGTCGCCGGTTCGCGCGCCGAGGACGATGCGCTCGCGCAGCCCGGTGAGGAAAGCGCTCTGCACCGGCCCGAGGGAACGGGTGAAGGGGAATTCCACGACCAGCTGTGCGCGGAGCACCTCCGGTGCGGGGGTGGATGTCATGGCTGTCTCTCCTCCGTCGGGGGCGGCGGTTCGTGCCGCGGCGGGGACGCCCTCCCGCACCAGCGGCACGGCGTACGGGGCGTGGCAGGGCAGACGGCGGCATGGGCTGGCGGTGCCCGTGGGCGGCAGGGCGCCGCCCGTTGGGTCGGCGCGTCCCGCTCGCCTCGCCCCGTCGGCCGATCGATGGGGAACCGGGTCGGCCGCCGCACCGGAGCGGGGCGGCACTAGGCGCGCCGGAAGTCGGGCCTGCGCTTCTCGGCGAAGGCCCGGGAGCCCTCCTTGGCGTCGGCGGTGTCGAAGATCGGCCACCCGCGGGCGAGTTCGTGCTTCAGCCCCTCCTCCTCGGTGCAGTCGGCGGTCTCGTACACGCTGGCCTTGACGGCCTCGACGGCGAGCGGCCCGTTGGCGTTGATGAGCTCCGCGGTCTCCAGGGCCATCTCCAGCGCGGTGCCGTCGGGGACGACGTGGCCCACGAGCCCGATGCGCTGTGCCTCGGCCGCGCTGTACGGGCGTCCGGTGAGCAGCATTTCCAGCGCGTGCGTGCGCGGGATCTGGCGCGGCAGGCGGACGGTGGAGCCGCCGATCGGAAAGAGGCCCCTGCGCACCTCGTAGAGGCCGAAGGTGGCACCCTCACCCGCGATGCGGATGTCGGTGCCCTGGAGGATCTCGGTACCGCCCGCGACGCAGTGGCCCTCGACGGCCGCGATCACCGGCTTGCGCGGCCGGTAGTGCCGAAGCATCGCCTTCCAGTGCAGGTCGGGGTCGGCCTTCATCCGGTCGCGGTACTCCTGCCCGTCCCTTCCGTTGCCCGCGAGGGCCTTGAGGTCCATGCCGGTGCAGAAGGCCCCGCCGGCGCCGGTGAGGACGACCGACCGGACGGAGTCGTCCTCGTCGGCCTCCGACCAGCCGTCGTGGAGACCCACCAGCATCGGCAGGGAGAGCGCGTTCTTCGCCTCCGGCCGGTTGAGGGTGAGCACCAGGGTGGCGCCTTCGCGCCGCACCGTGAGGTGCGCGGTCCCGCCCATGACAGTCCTCCCGTCTCGAGACCTGGAACAGGTTGCAGGAGGTGGAGGAGCAGTTCAAGAGTTTTTCTGACAGGTAGTCAGATTTCTTGGGGCGGGACTCTTCCCACCTGCGCCCGCTGACGCTCTAATAACCGCCCAAGGCCCGTGGCCGCACGCCGGGAAACACCTCGGTCGGCTGGAGCCCCCGACGGGATCAGGAGGAACGGTGGAGTTCAACCTTGCCGACCTGTTCGAGTCGATCGCCGATGTCGTCCCGGACCGGGAGGCGCTGGTGTACGTCGACCATCCCGGCAGCGGTGCCGAGCGCCGTCTGACGTACGCCGGACTCGACACGGCGGCCAACCGACTGGCCCACCACCTCGCGGACAGCGGCATCGGCGCGGGCGAACACGTCGGCCTGTACCTCTACAACGGCGTCGAATACCTCCAGACCGTCCTCGCCTGCCTCAAGCTCCGGGCCGTTCCGGTCAATGTGAACTACCGGTACGTGGAGGAGGAACTGGTCTACCTCTTCCGCGACGCCGATCTGGCCGCGCTGGTCTTCGATGCCGAGTTCACCGGTCGGGTGGCGGGGGCTCTGCGCCGAACCACGGTGCTGCGCCACCTCATCCGGGTGGGCGCAGCGGACGCGGAAACGCCCCGGCCCCTTGTCCGGCCGGTCGAGTTCACCGATGCCGAGGCGGCCGGCTCCCCCGGCCGCGGCTTCGGATCGCGCTCCGCCGACGACCGGTTCATCATCTACACCGGCGGCACCACCGGCATGCCCAAGGGTGTGATGTGGCGTCAGGAGGACCTGTTCTTCGCGGGCATGGGCGGCGGGGCGCCGACCGGCGTGCCGGTCTCCCGGCCCGGGGAGCTGGCGGAGCGGGTGGCCGGGAGCGGCGAGGGCATCGTCTTCTTCCCCACTCCGCCGCTGATGCACGGCACGTCAACGCTCACCGCGTTCATCGGCTTTCACTTCGGGCAGAAGGTCGTCCTGCACCGCAAGTTCGTGCCGGAGGAGGTTCTGCGCACCGTCGAGCGCGAGAGGGTGACCAGCATGTCGCTGGTCGGGGACGCGATGCTGCGGCCACTGGTGGACGCTCTGGCGGGGCCGCTGAAGGGGACGGACACCTCGTCGCTGTTCAGCGTCAGCAGCTCGGGCGCGGTCCTGTCCGAGACGATACGAGAGCGTTTCCGCGAACTCGTGCCGCACGCCGTCCTGCTCAACAACTTCGGCTCTTCCGAGTCCGGCTTCAACGGCACCGCGACGGACGACGCCGGGCCCGCCACGGGTTTCCGGATCCGCGTCAACGACCGTACGACGGTGGTGGATCCGGTCACACTGGTGCCCGCGGGGGTCGGTGAGCCGGGCCGGGTCGCCCAGTGCGGTCACGTACCCCTCGGCTATTACAACGACCCCGCGAAGACCGCCGAGACCTTCTTCGAGCGGGACGGCACGCGGTGGGTGCTGCTGGGCGACATGGCGACGGTGGACGAACACGGGGTCGTGACCGTCCTCGGTCGCGGCTCTCAGTGCATCAACACCGGGGGCGAGAAGGTCTATCCGGAGGAGGTCGAGCAGGCCCTCAAGGCGCATCCGGACGTGTACGACGCCCTGGTGACGGGCGTACCGGACCCGACCTGGGGCAACCGGGTCTCGGCGGTGGTGCAGGTGCGCGAAGGCGCGGCCGAGCCGACCCTCGAGGAGATCCAGGAGCACTGCAGGCCCAGACTGGCCGGATACAAGGTCCCCCGCGGCCTGGTCGTCGCCCCGTTCATCCAGCGCTCCCCCAGCGGCAAGGCGGACTACCGGTGGGCCCGTACGGTGGCGGCGGAGGGCCGGGTATGACCGGCGGCGGGCCGGGCCTCGGGAACGGCCTGCGCCTTCGGGGCGCTTCACGAACGGCCCACGCATGGAAGGGGCTTGACGAGCCGTCCGCCCCTCTTTGGGGGGCGGACGGCTCCGGGCTTCCGGGTGCGCGGACGGGGCCGCGACTCCTGGTGGGTGCGGACGGCTGCGGACTCCCCGGCGCCGCGACTCCCGGGGGGAGCGGCTCCGGGCTCCCTGGCCCCGCGACTCCTGGTGGGCGCGGACGGCTCCGGACTCCCTGGCGGCTCAGCCCTGCCGGGCGGTCACGGGGAACTCCGTCACCACGGCGTCGATGAACGCCTTGAGATCGGCCGGCTTGCGGCTGGTGATCAGCGTGCTCGGGGCTTCGCGACAGATGTGCACCTGCTCGTCGACCCACAGGCCGCCCGCGTTCCGGATGTCGGTCTGCAGGCTCGGCCAGGACGTCAGTGTGCGGCCGCGCACCACGTCCGCCTCGACGAGCGTCCAGGGCGCGTGGCAGATGGCGGCCACCGGTTTGCCCGCGTCGAAGAAGCTCTTGACGAAGGCCACGGCCCTTGCGTCCATCCGCAGGAAGTCCGGGTTGGCCACGCCACCGGGCAGTACGAGTGCGTCGTAGTCGTCCGCCGATGTCTCGGTGACGGTCCGGTCCACGGAGAAGCTGTCGGCCTTGTCGAGATGGTCGAACGCCTGGATCTTGCCGCCCTTGGTGGAGACGAGCTCCGGCGTGCCGCCGGCATCGCGCACGGCCTGCCAGGGATCGGTCAGCTCCACCTGTTCGACACCCTCGGGGGCCACGAGGAAGGCTACCTTCACGTTCTTCACGTCCTCTCGGCCATCGGCTGTGCTTGCCCTGCACCGCTCGACTGCCCGGCTCGAGGAGGACGAAACGGGCCTCCGGGGGCCACGGTGTGCGGTCAGGCACGCGCCCCGGGTGATCCCTCGAGGGTCTCGCCCAGGATCGGGGTCCCTTCGAAGATGCCCAGCCGCTCCCGGTAGAGCTCGATGGGCACGCCGTTCGGATCGTGCAGATAGAGGCTGTCCTCCACGCCGCGGTCCGGCCCCGCGTACGGTATCCCGGCCGCGTCGAGCGCCTTGCGCGCGGCGCCGAACTGCTCCTCGCCCACCGAGATCGCCAGGTGCTGGATCCCACCGACGGTCTCGGCGAACGAGGGGTGGTCATGGCCGGGAAAGTCGAAGAATCCGAGCAGATTGCCGTGGCCGATGTCGAAGAAGAAGTGGGTGGAGCCGCGGTAGTCGCGGTTCTCCACGATCTCGACGAGCGGGAAGCCGAGGAACTCCTGGTGGAACCGGATGGTCTCCTCGACGTCGCGGCAGATGAACGCGACGTGGTGGACGCCGCGCGCCGTGGTCACCGGCCGGCCCCGCCCCTCGCGGAGATAGCGGGCCCGAAGCTCCTCACGATGCGCTCGCAGGGCCTCAAGTGCGGCTCCCTCGGGCTGGGGCATTCCTGCACACCTCCTGAACGGTGATTGCATTCTCAACCATTATCCTGCGGTCGCCGTGCATACGGCGAGAGGGCCTCGGCCGGGGACCGTTCCGCGGGTGTGCGGGCAGAGGACGCGTACGGCGGGGTGCGTGAGCCGTACGGCGACAGGAGTTCAGAAGGGGGGCGAGCATCGGCGGTGCCCGGAACCGGCTCCGGAAGAACCGGCTCCGGAAGGCGGTGCCCGGTACGGATACCCCAGGGCGGCGCTCAGGAGGGGGTGAACCGCTCCCGCAGCTCACGCTTGAGAATCTTCCCGCTCGCGTTCCGCGGCAGGGCGTCGACCAGGAAGACCTGCTTGGGTGCCTTGAAGTGGGGCAGCCGTTCCCTCGCGTGGTCGAGCAGATCCCGCGGCTCGACCTCGCCGCGCGGGACGACGACGGCCGTGACCGCCTCGATCCACCGCTCGTCGGCGAGCCCGATGACGGCCACCTCGGCGACGGCGGGGTGCTCGTACAGCACGTCCTCCACTTGGCGGGACGCGACGAGCACACCCCCGGAGTTGATCACGTCCTTGACCCGGTCGACAACGGTGAAGTAGCCATCGCCGTCGCGTACGACGAGGTCACCGGAGTGGAACCAGCCGCCCCGGAAGGCCTCCTCCGTCTCCTCCGGCTTGCCCCAATAGCCTTCGCAGAGCTGCGGCGAACGGTAGACGACCTCTCCTGGCGTTCCGTCGGGCACCTCCTGACCCGCCTCGTCGACGACGCGTGCCTCCACGAAGAGCACCGGCCGCCCGCAGGAGTCCATGCGGCCCTCGTGCTCGTCCGGGCCCAGGACGGTTGCGAGCGGACCGATCTCGCTCTGGCCGAAGCAGTTGTAGAAGGCCAGGCCGGGCAGGCGGGCGCGGAGGCGCTCCAGGACGGGTACGGGCATGATCGAGGCGCCGTAGTAGGCCTTGCGCAGCGCCGTCAGATCGCGGTCGGCGAACCCGGGATGGCTGGACAGGCCGATCCAGACGGTGGGCGGGGCGAAGAGGCTGTCCGCGCGCCCGGACTCCACGAGGCCGAAGATCCGCGCCGCGTCGGGGGCGTCGAGGATCGTGTTCTCCGCCCCGACCGCGAGGCAGGGCAGCAGGAACACATGCATCTGCGCGGAGTGGTACAGCGGCAGTGCGTGGACCGGCCGGTCCGACTCCCTCAGATCGAGCGCGGTGATGGCGCTGACGTACTCGTGGACCAGCGCGCGGTGCGTCATCATCGCACCCTTGGGCAGCGCCGTGGTGCCGGAGGTGTACAGGAGCTGGACGAGTTGTTCGGCGGCCGGATCGGCGTCCCCTTCGTACGGGCGGGCACCGCCCAGCCGCGCAAGGAGCGAGTCGTCCACGTCGCGCAGCGGCAGGACCTCGAACGGTTCCGGGATCTCCCCCCTCATCCCGGGGTCGGCCAGCACCAGCGAACTCCCCGACTGCTGAAGGATGTAGCGCAGGTCGTCGCCCGTGAGGTGGTGGTTGACGGGTACGTGCACCAGCCCCGCGCGGGAGCAGCCGAGGAAGCCGATCAGATAGGCGTCGGAGTTGTGACCGTACGAGGCGACCCGGTCGCCGGGCCGGAGCCCTTGGTCGCGCAGGACGGCGGCCGCCGCGGAGACGGCCCCGTCGAGTTCGCCGTACGTCCAGGCGCGAGGCCCGTACCGTACGGCGGTACGCCCGGGCACCCGCCGTGCGCTGCGCCGCAGAACCCCGTCCACCGTGCTGCTCCATGCACCGGTCATGGCGTGATCCTGTTGGTCCGCACCTCCCGGGTCAAGTCGCCTGGCCCGGGCAGGCGCGAGGAGGATCCGGCCACGACCGGGCGGCCGGGCCGCTGTGTTGACGGGCCGTCATACTGCGCGTTCGCGACCTTCCCAGTACGGCTCGCGCAACCGTCGTTTGTAGAGCTTGCCGTTGGGGTCGCGCGGCATGGCATCGGTGAAGTCGACGGACCGGGGGCGCTTGTACCCGGCGAGCCGTTCCGCGCAGTGGGCGAGGATGGCCTCGGCGAGCACGGGTCCGGCGGTGTCGCCCTCTGCCGGTTCGACGACCGCCTTCACCTCCTCGCCCCAGTCGTCGTGCGGGATGCCGAAGGCGGCCGCGTCCGCCACGGCGGGGTGGGTGAGGAGGACGGACTCGATCTCCGCGGGGTAGATGTTGACCCCGCCCGAGATGATCATGTCGATCTTTCGGTCGCGGAGGTAGAGATAGCCGTCCTCGTCCAGGAATCCGAGATCGCCGACGGTGAAGAAGTCGCCGATGCGGTTCTTCCGGGTCTTGTCCTCGTCCTTGTGGTAGCTGAATCCGCCGGTGCTCATCTTCATGTAGACGGTGCCGAGTTCACCGGGCGGCAGGCGGTTGCCGTCGTCGTCGAAGACGGCGAGTTCGCTGATCGGCCATGCCTTGCCGACCGTTCCCGGCTTCTTCAGCCAGTCATCGGCAGGCGCGAAGGCGCCGCCGCCCTCGCTCGCCGCGTAGTACTCCTCGACGCAGTGGCCCCACCATCCGATCATGGCGCGTTTGACGTGGTCGGGGCACGGGGCGGCGCCGTGGATGGCGTGCCGCATGGCCGACACGTCGTACCGCTTCTTCACCTCGTCGGGCAGGGCGAGGAGCCGGTGGAACTGGGTCGGCACCATGTGCGTGTGGGTGCAGCGGTGACGGTCCATCAGTCGCAGCATGCCCTCCGGCGTCCACTTGTCCATCAGGACGACCCTGTGACCGATGTGCAGGGAAGCGCCCGCGAATTGGAGAACGGCGGTGTGGTAGAGCGGCGAGCAGACGAGGTGGACGTTGCCGTCGAAGGGCCGGATGCCGAAGATGCCGAGAAAGCCGCCGAGATGGGTCTCCTCCGGTGGCTTGCCCTGGAGCGGCCTGCGGATGCCGCGCGGCCGGCCGGTGGTGCCGGACGTGTAGTTCATGACCCAGCCGAGGGTGCGTTCGGCCGGCGGGGTCGCGGGACGTCCGGCGAGCAGGTACTCGTACGGCCGGAAGCCGTCGATGGCACCGACCGCGTAGCGCTGCTCGACGGGCAGGCCCGCCTCGTCGGCCGCCCGCCTCGCCTGCTCGGCGAAGCGCTCGTGGGCGATCAGCACCTTCGCCCCGGAGTCGGCGACGATCCAGGCGATCTCCGGGCCGACGAGATGGTGGTTGACCGGCACGAGGTAGAGCCCCGCCTGGGAGGCGGCGAGGTAGGCGGTGAAGAACTCCACACCATTGGGGAGGACGACGGCGAAGGCGTCGCCCTTCCGGAGCCCGGCCGCGCGCAGCCCGTGCACGAGCCGGTTGCACGCGGCGTGCAGCCGGCCGGCGGTCCACTCCTCGCCGTCGGGGGCGATGAGGACCGGACGGTCCGGGTCCTGGACCGCCTGGGCCCAGAATCCGTTGGGGGCTTCCGACATGGCTCGGGTCTCCTTCCGGGGAGGACCGGGGCTGATGGAAACGGACTGGCCGATTGCTGGTGACGAGGCGTCAGGATTCCTGTCCTGCGATGCGGTTGATGCGGTCGACAGCGCTCTCGAAGCCCCGGGTGAGGTCGTCGACGACGGCCTGCACGCTGCGCTCGGAGGTCATCGACCCCACGATCTGGCCGACGGGCGTGCCCAGCAGCGGCTCCACCTCGTACTTCTGGATGCGGGATACGGCCTCGGCGACCAGCAGCCCCTGGAGCGGCATCGGCAGGGCGCCGGGTCCGGCCGGGTCGTCCCAGGCGTCCGTCCACTCCGTGCGCAACTGGCGTGCGGGCTTGCCCGTGAGAGCCCGTGAGCGGACGGTGTCGCCGGAGCCCGCGGCGAGAAGCTTCCGCGTGAGGGCCGGTGAGTGCAGGTCGGCCTCCTCGGTGGTGAGCCAGAGGGAGCCGAGCCAGACGCCCTGAGCGCCGAGCGCGAGTCCGGCGGCGATCTGTTCGCCGCTCCCGATGCCGCCCGCGGCGAGTACGGGCAGCGGATCCACGGCGCGTACGACCTCGGGGACGAGCACCATGGAGGCGATCTCTCCGGTGTGGCCGCCCGCCTCGTAGCCCTGTGCGACGACGATGTCGATGCCCGCCTCGGCGTGGCGCCGCGCGTGCTTGGCGCTGCCGGCCAGGGCGGCCACGAGGATGTCGTTGTCGTGGGCGCGGGCGACGACATCGGCGGGTGGCGAGCCGAGGGCGTTGGCGAGGAGCCGCACCGGGTAGTCGAAGGCCACGTCGAGCTGGGAGCGGGCGACGTGTTCCATCCAGCCGGTGATGCGCCATCCGGACGCCTCGCCGGACCTCAGCTCGGGGACGCCGTGCTTGGTGAGCAGGTCCTGGACATAGGCACGGTGTCCCTCGGGGATCATCGCCTCGACGTCCGCCTCGGTCACGCCCGCGACCCTCCTGGCGGGCATGACGACATCCAGGCCGTACGGCCTCCCGTCGGTGTGATCCTCCATCCAGTCGAGGTCGCGTGCCAGATCGCCGGGCGCACCGTAGCGGACGGCACCGAGGACGCCGAAGCCGCCGGCGCGGGTGATGGCCGCGGCCACGGCGGGGAACGGCGTGAACCCGAAGATGGCGTGCTCCGCGCCCAGTTTCCTGCTCAGCTCCGTCTGCATGCGCGCAGGATGCCGCAGCGGGCCGGACGAGGGAAGAGATTTTCTGATGCGGCGTCAGATTGGCTGGGCTCCTTGACAGGGCCACGGTACGGGAAGAAAGTTTCGACGTCGGATCGGTGGATCGAAAGATTCTTTCAGGAGGTCCTGTGAATCGGCGTCAGTTCGGTGCCGGTGCGCTGGCGCTCGGCGGATCGTTGTTGCTGGCCTCTCCGCCCGTGCACGCCACCTCCGCGCCGGGTGCCCGCTCCCGCGCGCACACCACGCTCCGGCGTGGCACCCCGGCCCGCGCCGGACTCCTGGAGCAGCACATCGGGCAACTGGTCACCGACGCCGGTGCGTACCTGGGTCCGTCGCCGAAGTACCCCTACTACGCGGGGGCGGCGATGCTCGCGGGCCGCGGAGGCACGGTGGCGCTGGAGGACGCCATCGGCTACGCACTGCGGTACTCCCGGTACGACGAGGCCACCGACACCGGTGTGGAGCTCCCGGCCGCGGAACGGATCCCGATGGCCCCGGACACCGTCTTCGACCTCGCCTCCGTTTCAAAGCTCTTCACCTCGATCCTCGCCGTACAGCAGATCGAGCGCGACGAGCTGAAGCTGGATGCCACGGTCGCCTCGTACCTCCCCGAGTTCGGCGCCGCGGGCAAGCAGGCCATCACCATCCGGCACCTCCTCACCCACACCTCCGGGTTCCGGCCGGACCTGAACTTCTTCGACCAGCCGACCTGGGAGGAGAAGCTGCGGCTGCTGTGGAACGAGGCGCCGCTCAATCCGCCGGGCAGCAAGTACCTCTACTCGGATCTCAACCTCATCTCGCTCCAGTTCGTCCTCGAGCGGATCACCGGCCGCCCGCTGGACGTCCTGCTGCGCGAGGACATCACCCGCCCGCTCGGGATGGCGTCCACCCGCTACAACCCGCCCGCCGACTGGAAGCCCCGGATCGCCGCCACCGAGGACGAGCGCAAGCCCTGGGCACGGCTGGACCGGGGACTGGTGTGGGGCGAGGTGCACGACGAGAACGCCTGGTCCTTCGGCGGAGTCGCCGGGCACGCGGGCGTCTTCTCCTGCGCCTGGGACCTCGCCGTACTGTGCCGCACCCTGCTGAACGGCGGCGCGTACGGCTCCGCGCGCATTCTGCAACCCGAGTCGGTGGAGCTGATGTTCACCGACTTCAACACCGCCTTTCCCGGCGACGAGCACGGGCTCGGCTTCGAGCTGTACCAGCACTGGTACATGGGTGCGATGGCGACCCCACGCACCGCCGGGCACACCGGCTTCACCGGCACCTCGATCGTGCTGGACCCGAGCACCGACTCCTTCCTCGTGCTCCTCTCCAACTCCGTTCACCCGTGCCGCACCTGGCGCTCGGGCAGCGCGCCGCGGGCCGCCGCGGCGGACAACATGGCGCGCGCCGTGCCGGTACGCCCTGCTCACGGGGGTACGGCCTGGTTCTCCGGGATGCCGACGGCCCGCTCGGTCACGCTCGCGCTGCCGCCCGTCACGGTCACGCACGCGAGCGCGTCGCGGCTGCTGTTCTCGCTCTGGTGGGACACCGAGCCGTCGGCCGACCGGCTGTTCCTGGAGGCGTCCACGGACGGCGGCGAGAGCTGGCAGCGCGTGGCGTTCGCAACGGCGGCTCCCGGCGGTTCGCCGGTGCAGCACCCGGACGGTGCGCTGACCGGCTGGTCCGGGCGCGTCTGGCACAGGGCGCAGGCCGACCTGTCGGCGTGGCGCGGCAGGCCCGTGACCCTGCGCTGGCGATACACCACCGATGCCCAATACGTGGGGCGGGGCGTGTACGCCGACGGGATCCGGGTCGAGGACGGCGGGCGCATCCTCTTCGACGACGCGCGGTCCGCGGACGCCTCCCGCGTCGCCCTGGCGGGCTGGTCCGCGGAGAGGAACTGATCCCGGGCACCCGGAAAGCCGCGGTGCTCCGCGAGTGGCCGACGTGGTCCGTGAGTGGCCGGCGCGCTCCGCGAGTGGCCGACGCGCTGCGTGCGTGGCCGGCGCGCTGCGGGTACGTCGTCGCGCAGAGGACGTGTGGACGGCGGTCCGGCACACACGCCGTTCTGGGCGCCGCTGTGCGCCCCCCCACCGCGAGGAATCGCACAGCGAACTCCCCCGCTACTCCCCCATCACCGCCATCGCCGCGTTGTGCCCCGGGATACCGCTGACACCACCGCCGCGGACCGCACCGGCGCCGCACAGCAGGATGTTCGGATGCGCCGTCTCCACGCCCCAGCGGCCCGTGGATTCGGTCGCGTACGGGAAGGAAAGCTCGCGGTGGAAGATGTTGCCGCCGGGCAGCCCGAGGTCGCGTTCCAGGTCCAGTGGCGTCTTCGCCTCGATGCACGGCCTGCCGTCGGCGTCCGTCGCCAGGCAGTCCGTGATCGGCTCGCCGAGACAGGCGTCGAGCTGGGCCAGCGTGGACTTCAGCAGCTCCTCCCGTACGGCGTCGTTGTCGCGCTCGAACAGCCGGGCGGGCACGTGCAGCCCGAAGAGGGTCAGCGTCTGACAGCCCTCGGCGACCAGCTCGGGACCGAGGATCGACGGGTCGGACAGGGAGTGGCAGTAGATCTCCGACGGCGGTGCGGACGGCAGCTCACCGGCCGCGGCCTGCTCGTAGGCCGTCGCCAACTGCCCGTATCCCTCGGCGATATGGAAGGTCCCGGAGAAGGCGTCGCGCGGGTCGACGTCCGGGTCGCGCAGCCTGGGCAGCCGCTTCAGCAGCATGTTCACCTTCAATTGCGCGCCCTCGGGCTTGGGCACCGTCGCTTCCTCACCGAGCAGGGCGGCGAGGGCGTGCGGGGCGGCGCCTACGAGGACGTGCCGGGCGCCCACAGTCCCTTCGCCGTCGGCGGTGCGGTAGGTGACCTCCGCGTTCCTGCCGTCGGTGGCGATCGCGGTGGCCTCGTGTCCGGTGACGATCTCTGCGCCCGCGGTCCGGGCCGCGCCCGCGAGGGCGTCGGTGAGCGCCCCCATTCCTCCGACGGGGACGTTCCAGTCGCCGGTTCCGCCACCGATCACGTGGTAGAGGAAGCAGCGGTTCTGCCGGAGCGTCTCGTCGTGCGCGTCGGCGAACGTGCCGATCAGCGCGTCGGTGAGGACCACGCCGCGGACGAGGTCGTCCTCGAAGGTCTCTTCCAGCGCGACCCCGATCGGTTGCTCGAACAGCGCCTGCCAGGCCGCGTCGTCCCTGACCAGCCTGCGCAGCTCCTCGCGTGCCGGCAGCGGCTCGGTGAGAGTGGGGAACACGCGACCGGCGAGCCGCAGTGTCATGCCGTAGAACTCCTGCCAGGCGCGGAAGTCCCGGTCCGACTCGGTGAGCCGGGTGAACGCCTCGCGAGTACGCGCGTCGCTCCGGCTGTCCACCAGCAACCCGGTCGCACGGCCGTCCCGTACGGCGGGGGTGTAGGAGGAGACGGTGCGTTCGGCCACCGCGAAGCCCAGGTCCAGGTCCCGCACGATCTTCTGCGGCAACAGGCTGACCAGGTAGGAGTAGCGGGACAACCGGGCGTCGACCCCGGCGAAGGGGCGCGTGGACACGGCGGCGCCGCCGGTGTGGTCCAGCCGTTCGAGCACGAGCACGCTGCGCCCGGCGCGGGCGAGGTAGGCGGCGG
The DNA here is from genome assembly GCF_040681345.1 of Streptomyces sp. NPDC051776. Classification (NCBI taxonomy): domain Bacteria; kingdom Bacillati; phylum Actinomycetota; class Actinomycetes; order Kitasatosporales; family Streptomycetaceae; genus Streptomyces; species Streptomyces sp. NPDC051776. Next base: position 19,528 of record NZ_JBFAYQ010000007.1, read on the forward strand.
CGGTGAGGCCGTTGTGGCCACCGCCGATGATCACTGCGTCGTAGGTCTCCTTGGCAGGCATGCCTCTTGGTAACACGGCCTCCACCTCCTGCGCAGTGGTGCCTCCGGCGGTGGGCGCGGAGAACGGTCGCTGTGCGCGCGTAGGGAGCCGTACGACGGGTTGCGCCGGGTCGTACGACGGGTCCGCGCTCAGGCCCGCCGTACGACAGCGTCCGCGCTCGGGTCTGCCCTACCACGGGTCCACGCTCAGGCCCGCCGTACCACGGTTCCCGCCGGGCCGTACGACCGGACCGCTGGGCCGCGCGGCTGGGGTCGTGCCGCTCCGGCGGACGGCTCCCGGCCGCCGGGCCGGTCAGCGGCCGCCCGCGGGGCGCTGCCGACGGAGGTCCGCAACGCGGCGAAGAAGCGCCTGCGCCTCCTCCGAGCGGCCGAGCTGCTCCAGGCAGTGGGCCTCGTCGTTGCGGCTGGTCAGGGTGTCGGTGTGGTCCACGCCGAGGACCCGCTCACGGGCACGGGCCACCTCGCGGTGGACGGCCAGCGCCTCGGGCCAGCGGCCCAGCCGGCCGAGTCCGACGGCCACCTCACGGCGGCTGGCGACCGTGTCGGGATGGTCGCCGCCCAGGACGTCTCCGCGGATCTCACCCACCGTCCGAGCCTCGGCGACGGCCTCCTCCCAGCGCTCCAGTCGCCCCAGGTTGACTCCGAGGACGTGGCGGGCGCGCAGCGTCTCGGGGTCGGCCGCTCCCTGCACGCGGGTGCGGTCCTCCACCAGGTCGCGGCAGAGCGCGAGCGCCTCCTCGCTCCGGCCGAGCCGCCCCAGGCTGATTGCGACCTCGTAGCGGGCGGCAAGGGTGTCGGCGTGGTCGGGGCCCAGCGCCTCGCTCCGCGCCGCGGCGACCTCGCGGTAGGCGTCGAGGGCTTCCTGCCAGCGGCCCAGCAGGCCGAGCGCATAGGCGACTTCGCACCGGGTGACGAGAGTGTCCGGATGGTGCTCGCCGAGTACGCGGGCGCGGTCCGCGGCGGTGTCGCGCGCCATCGCGTACGAGTCCTCCAGCCGCCCGAGGCGGCCGAGGTTGAAGGCGAGGTTGTGACGGCAGCGGAGGGTGTCGGGGTGGTCGGCGCCCATCGTCCGCTCGCGCACGGCGAGTACGGCGGTGTAGATCTGGTGCGCCTCGAAATGGCGGTCGAGCAGCCCCAGGACGTAGGCGGCCTCTTGGCGGGCGGCGAGGGAGTCGGGGTGCTCCGGGCCGAGCACTCGCTCGCGCCCCTCGGCGACCCGGCCGAACTCCCGGAGCGCGTCGGCGGCGCGGCCGAGCCGGGTGAGGGTGAAGCCGATTTCGTAGCGGCTGGCGAGCGTATCGGGGTGATCGGGGCCGAGGGCATGCTCGCGCTCGGCGGCGACCGAACGGTGCACCTCGCCCGCCTCGGCCCAGCGGCCCAGACGGCCCAGGCTGAGCCCTGCGTTGTGCCGCCCGGCGAGGACGGTGAGCAGTTCGGGCGGCGGCGGTGTGGGCCGGTCCTCGACGGGTGACGGCTCGGGCGGCCGGTACGGGGCGGGGCGTGCGATCCATTCGCCGGTGAGCGCCGCGGCCAACGGATCCGGCCGCGCGGCGGACGTGGCCGGGCAGGAGTGCGCCCTCGATCCGGTGGTCATGGAGCGGGCCCAACCGGGCAGCGCGTGCGAGCCCGCGGCACGGGCGACGCGCAGCGTCGGCGACTCGGCGCGGGGCGGCCGTGCGGCGGGGCCGGCCTCCGGGTCGCCGCCGGCGCCATCGCCCGCGCCCGCGTCGTCCGCGTGCGATGCGCTGGGCGACGCGGCGCCGGGACCATGGAGCGCGGAGCCCTGAGGCCCGCTGCCCGGACCATGAGACGCGGTGGCCGAGGTGCCGTGAGGCGCGGTGGTCGGGGCGCCATGGGACGCGGCGCCGGGACCATGGAGCGCGGAGCCGTGAGGCCCGCTGCCCGGCGTGCCTTGGGGCGCGGTGGCCAAGGTGCCGTGAGGCGCGGTGCCGTGCCGGGTACCACCGTGCCGAACGGAGAAGACCGGCGCGTCGCCCGGGGCGGGAGTCCACACCGCCCCGGCCGCACCGCCGTACCGCGTGGCGTCGCGGGCCGCCGCGAGGCGTACGGCGATCGCCTCGGCGTCCCGCGGCCGGTCCTCGGGGTCCTTGGCGAGCAGGTCGAGCACCACCCGCTCCAGGAATTCGGGGAGTTCGGGCCGGTGGGTGCGTGGCGGCTCGGCCGGTGTGTCCCTGTGCCCGATGAGGATGGCCCAGGCGTCGCCGAGGTCGAACGGCGGGGCTCCGGTGGCGAGTTCGTACAGCACACAGCCCAGCGAGTACAGGTCGCTGCGGTGGTCCACGCCACCGTCGCCGATCTGCTCGGGCGACATGTAATGCGGGGTTCCCATGGCGATGCCGGTACCGGTCAGGCGGGCGGTGAAGCCGATGTCGTGGCCGAGCCGGGCGATGCCGAAGTCGCAGATCTTCACCGTGCCGTCGGTCAGCCGCATGATGTTCGCCGGCTTGAGGTCGCGGTGGACGATGCCCTGGCGATGCGTGTAGGCGAGGGCGGCGGCCACTTGATCGGCGACCTCCACGACGTCCGCGACGGGCAGCGGCTTGCGGCCGTTGTCCCGCATGAGCTGGCTGAGGTTACGGCCCTCCAGCAGCTCCATCACCAGATAGAGCACACCGTCGTGCTCGCCGAAGTCGTGGACGACGGTGATCCCGCGGTGCTGGAGCGCCGCGGCGACCCGCGCCTCTCGCCGGAACCGTTCGCGCAGCGCCCGGACGGTGGGCTGGTCGTGCTGACGGCCCACCGGCTTGAGGCACTTGACGGCCACGCGGCGGCCCAGGGCCTCGTCGACCGCGCGCCAGACCTCGCCCATGCCCCCGCGCCCGATCAGGTCCAGCAGCCGGTAGCGACCGTTGATCAGACTGGATTCCCCCATCGTCCGCTGTCGCCCCCGTCGGTCATTTCGGCCCGCCTCCCGGTCCGTCCAGTATGGCTGCCAGCTCGCGCAGCCTGTAGGGCGACGGGCGAGCTCCTGGGCCGAGGCGGTCCATGGCCCGGGGTATGTGGCGGGGCGGCAGCCTCCAGCGCAGGTCGTCCGGCACGGTGCGGAGGATGGTCCGCACGGCCTGCAGCCGCCTGGTGACGGTCGCGGGCGGCGGGGCGGGAAGCCGGTAGAGACGGTGGGCGTACGGCGGCAGTGCGGCGTACGCGAGTGCCGCGATGCGCCGCCAGAGCACTTCGCGCGCGGGGACGAGCAGCGGTGCGACGGGTGGACGGCGGAGGAAGGCCTCGACGTCGTACGCCTCCGGGCTCGCCGCGAGATCGAGCCGCACCGACGCGAAATACGCCGCCATGCTCGCGGTGTCGCCCGGGACCCCGGCCGGGTCGAGGCCGACGAGACGGGCCGCCGCGCGCTGCTCGCGCACATACGCGTCGGCCTGGCGGTCGGTGAGCGGGATGCCGGAGCGGCGGGCCACCTGGAGGTAGGAGTCGATCTCCGCACAGTGCACCCACAGGAGCAGCTCCGGCTCGTCCACGCCGTAGCGCTCGCCGGTCTCCGGGTCGGTCGCGGAGAGGTGCCGGTGGATGGCGCGGACCCGGGCACCGGCCTTCTCGGCGGCCCGGGTGGTGCCGTAGGTGATGGTGCCGACGAAGTTGGCGGTGCGCAGCAACCGGCCCCAGGCGTCCTGCCGGAAGTCGGAGTTCTGGGTGACGCCGCGGACAGCTCGCGGGTGCAGCGCCTGGAAGTACAGCGCGCGCACCCCGGCGATCCACATCACCGGGTCGCCGTGGATCTGCCAGGTGACCGATCGGGGGCCGAACAGGCCCGGGTCGTCGTCGGCCATCGCCTCACCTCCCGGCAGCAGGGGCAGGGTCCGTCCTCAACGTAGCGTCGTCCGTTTCAACTGGCGTCGTCCACCCGAAGGGCGGGGCCCGGGGCGTCCGGTGCGTGCGGTCGCAGGGCAGCGGAGAAGAGCGCACCGGCACCGCGTGCGACGACGACACCGCGGCGTGGGGGCCCTCTCCCGGCCACCGCTGGCGGGGGTGCCCACAGGTAGCCGGGGGCGGGCGTGCCGGATACCGCGGGGCGGACGGGTCCGTGAAGACCGGGCCCGATGCGCGCGGCCGGGCGGTCAGCGGCGCACCCGGGGCATGCCGAGGCCGATCCAGGAGATGATCTCGCGCTGGATCTCGTTGTTGCCACCGCCGAAGGTGAAGATCACGGCGCTGCGGTAACCGCGCTCCAGCTCTCCGTGGAGCACCGCCCCCGCCGAGCCCTCCTTCAGGGGAGCGGCCGCGCCCACGATCTCCATCAGCCAGGCGTACGCGTCCCGGCGGGCCTCGGAGCCGTAGACCTTGACGGCCGAGGCGTCGTGCGGGGTGAGCGCGCCCCGCTGAAGGGCGTCCACCATCTGCCAGTTGAGGAGTTTCATCGCGTCCAGCCGGGCGTGCGTACGGGCTAGGCGGCCGCGGACCCAGCCCAGGTCGATGACGCGGCGCCCGTCGACGAGCTTGGTGTCGGCGGCCCAGCGCCGGACGTTGTGCAGCGCGCGGATGGCCATGGTGCCGTGCGCGGCGAGTGTGACGCGCTCGTGGTTGAGCTGCGTGGTGATGAGCCGCCAGCCCTTGTTCTCCTCGCCGACGCGCCGGCTCACGGGGACGCGGATGTTCTCGTAGTAGCTGGCGGTGGTGTCGTGGGAGGCGAGGGTGTTGATACGGGTGCAGGAGTAGCCGGGCTCGGTGGTCGGCACGAGCAGGATGGAAATGCCCTTGTGGGGCGGGGCTTCGGGATCGGTGCGGACGGCGAGCCAGACCCAGTCGGCGGTGTCGCCGTTGGTGGTCCAGATCTTCTGCCCGTTGACGACGTAGGTGTCCCCGTCCCGTACGGCCCGTGTCTTGAGGGAGGCGAGATCGGTGCCGGCGTCGGGCTCGCTGTAGCCGATGGCGAAGTCGATCTCGCCGGAGAGGATGCGCGGGAGGAAGTACGCCTTCTGCTCGTCGGTGCCGAACTGCATGATGGTGGGACCGACGGTGTTCAGGGCCATCAGGGGCAGCGGCACGCCCGCCTGGGCCGCCTCGTCGAAGAAGATGAACTGCTCCATGGGCGTCATGCCGCGGCCCCCGTACTCGGTGGGCCAGCCGACGCCGAGGCGGCCGTCCGCGCCGAGTCGGCGGATGATCTGCCGGTAGAACCGCTTCTGGTCGGCGGGGTCGGCGTAGCGGGCGTAGGCGTTCTCCGGCACCAACTCGGCGAAGTAGGCACGCAGTTCGGCGCGCAACTGCTGCTGCTCGGGCGTGTATTCGAGGTGCACGGCCCCTCCTGGGAGTCTGGCTGTCCTTCGCTGTCCCTGCGGCGGCGCACAGAGTAGAACTCGTTTCACTAATCCGGAAGGGACACGGCGCGACGGCGGGCCGCGCCAAGGACCGTACGATGGGCGGGCGTTCGGAAAGGGGGCGCGGGCCGGTTCGGCCGCGCCGCCTATGTCACCCGGCGCGCCTGGAGCCCGTGTTCGCCGAGCGACCCGACCCTCATCCCCCGCTCCCGGCAGAGCTCCACCAGCATCGGCAGGGCCCCGAGCGCCGCCCGCCACGACTCCGGCGCGCTCACCCGGTCCGAGTCGTGCAGCAGGACCGTCCCCCCACCGCGCAGAGTCGCCCCCACCTCGGACAGGACGCTGCCCGGGTCGGCCTCCGCCGTCCAGTCACGCCCCCAGGCCGACCACAGCACCGGCTGCAGCCCGGCTCGGCGAGCCGCGGCCCAGCGACCTCCGGTGAGGATGCCGTACGGTGGCCGGTACCACAGGGGCCGCTCGCCCGCGACCTTCAGCACGGTGTCCGCGGCGCGCGGCAGTTCGCGGAGATCACGCCGGAGCCGGGGGTACCAGGGCCACTCGTGGCGCCATCCGTGCACGGCGAGTTCATGGCCCTCCGCCACGATGCGCCGGCCGAGATCGGCGTACCGCTGCAGCTCCGAGCCGAGGACGAAGAACGTGGCCCGGACGGAGAGTCGGTCCAGCTCGCGCAGGAAGCGCGGCGTGCTCGCCGGGTCGGGTCCGTCGTCGAAGGTGAGCGCCACGTGGCCCGGGTCGCCCTGGCCGTCCAGCGCGGGGGCCAGCGTCCGGCGCACCGCCGGGATCCAGGTGGCCGCGGGTCCGATGTGCCAGCCCGCCGTGGCCAGGGCGGCCCCGCCCGCCAGCCCCGCGGCGGTACGCACGGTCACCACATCTGCTCCTCGTTCTCTCCGGAGATCACGGGCGACCTGGCCAGTTGGACGCTGCCCAGGACGAGTACGGCGAGAGCCACCGCCTCCGGCAGTATCCGCACGCCGAGGGCGATGTGCTCGTCGAAGAGAACGATGCCGAGGATGACGCTGAGGAGGGCGTCGCCGAGGGTGAGGGCGGGCTGCGAGGCCACCAGAGTCCCCGCGCGCAGCGTCATCTGCAGGAGCAGGAAGCTGCCAAGACCCACCACCGCCACCGAGTACGTCTGCCAGGTCGTCAGGAAGTCCCCCACGCCGCCGTCGGCCAGGATCCCGATGGCGTCCTTCATCAGCGCCGCGGTGCACGAGAAGCCGATGGCCGTCGCCGTACCGAAGACCGCGGCGCGCGGCGCAGACCGCAGCCGCGACCCGACCGCCATCAGCGCGGCGCCCACCACCAGCACCCCCAGGGCCACCGGCACCCACCGCCCGTCCGGCACCGTCGAGCTGCCCCTGGAGGGTTCGGCCAGGCGCATGAACGCCGCGAGCCCGGCCGCCATGGCGAAGAAGGCCCACCAGGTGCGCCGGTCCGGCCGGTGGTGGAAGACGGCACTGCCCACGACGAGGGTGAAGAGGAGTTCCGTGGTCATCACGGGCTGCACCACGGCCAGCGGCCCGGTCGCCAGGGCGCCGGCCTGGCAGACACCGGACAGGACAAGGGCGCCCGCGCCCCAGAGCCAGACGGGCCGGTGAAGGAGGCCGACGAGCCAGGCGGCCCGCCGCGCCGACGGCGGCGGTCTCTCCTCGGCCGCCGCGCGGCGCTGCAGGACGGAGGCGGCGGCGTTGCCGAACGCGGCCAGCAGCGCCAGGACGACCGACAGTGCCGCCGTCACGCCGTGGACCTCGCGCCGCCCACCCTGGCCCGTCCCCTGCCCGGCACCTCAGCCGAAGCGTTTCGCCAGCGCACGGAACACGCCCGGGGCCGCGCCCTGCATCCGTGCCGGCCAGCCCAGCCACGCCGGGACGAACGCCTCCTCCCGCCCGGAGACCAACGCCCTCAGGACGGCGTCGGCCACCCGGTCCGCGGATACGGGCCGCGGCCGCGTGCGGTGGTAGGGCACCCCGCGCCGGCTGAAGAAGGGAGTGTCCACGGCTCCCGGCATGATCATCGAAACCCCCACGTGCGTGTGCCCCAGCTCGTAGCGCAGGCTGTCGGCGAAGGCGATCAGACCGCCCTTCGCGGCGGCGTACACCGCCTCGTCCCGTACGCCCACGCGCCCGGCCATGGAGCCGATCATTACCACCCGGCCCGTCCCGCGGGACGCCATCTCCGGCAGGAACAGCCGTACGAGATGCACCACCGACGACAGGTCGACCGACAGCACCCGGTCGACGGCGTCGGCGGGCATCGTGGTGAAGGGCCCGGCCCAGCCGATGCCCGCAGCGGCGACCAGCGCGTCGACCCGGCCGGTGTGCTCCAGGGCCTCCTCCGCGAGCAGTTCGCGGCCCGCGGGGTCGGCGACGTCGGCGGGCAGCGCGGTGCCGTCCGTCCGTTTGGCGACCGCGGCCAGACGGTCCGGGTCGCGCCCGTTGAGCAGCAGCCGCCAGCCGCCGTGCGCGGCGAGCCGCTCGGCGACCGCGGCCCCGATCCCGGAGGAGGCACCCGTGATCAGCGCGACCGGTCTCTCAGCACCGAACGAGGCGCGGCGCCGGGGCCTGTGGGGCATCGTCGGTCCTCCGGAATCTGAAGAAGCTGCGCTTCCAGGATCCTGGCTCCCGGCCGGGTCCGCCTCTCCACAGCTCCCGGGCCCGTCACCCGAAAGGCTCGATTCACCCGGCCGCCCGCGCGGCATTCAGCCCTTCGGCACACCAGCCATCGGCAGATCGGGCACACCGGGCACATCGGTTCCGGCCCGGACGCGACCCGGTCCTGCCCGGCCCGCCTCGACCTCTGGAGTCTCATGGAGCGGCGTTTCGTGGTGCTCAGCGCGAGCATGGGCGCGGGCCACGACGCGGTGGCACGCGAACTGGCGCGGCGGCTGCGGACCCTGGGCCACGACGTCCTGGTGCAGGATGTCCTCGCGCTGCTGCCGCCCGGCACCGGCCCCGCCCTGCGCTCGTTCTACCGCGCCTCGGTCCGCCACACTCCCCGGCTCTACGCGGGGATCTACGCGACGTTCCTGGCCCCGGGGCCCGGTCCGCGGCCGGGCAGTTCGCCCCTGGCCGCCCTGGCCGAACGCCGCCTGGCGGAGGTGGTACGGCGCTGGCGGGCCGATGCCGTGGTGTCCACCTTCCACCTCGCGGCGCAGATCACCGGGAGGATGCGGGAGCGCGGGACCCTCGACGTCCCGAGTGCGGTCGTCGTCATCGACTTCGCCGTCCACCGGGGATGGCTGCATCCGGGCAACGACCTGCATCTCTGCCTCACCGAGGCCGCGGCGGCGACCGCGCGGCGGGCCACCGGCCGCCCCGCCACCGCTGCGGGACCCGTCGTCTCCCCGCAGTTCGGTGCGGAGACGGCCGGGAGCCCGTGGTACCCGTGGCGCACCACGTTCGCCCGGCGGGCGCCCGGACGGCCGCCGGTGCTGCTCTCCGCGGGCGCGTGGGGCGTCGGCTCGGGGCTGCTCGCCACCGCGCAGGCCCTGGCCCGGGGCGGGTTCCTGCCGGTGCTGCTGTGCGGCCGGGACGAGCGGTTGCGGCACCGGGCGGCCTCCGTGCACGGGGTGCTGGCGCTGGGCTGGGTGCGCGACATGCCGGGCCTGATGGCCGCCTGCCGGGTCCTGGTCGACAACGCGGCCGGGCAGACCGCCGTACAAGCCCTGGCCGCCGGGCTCCCGGTGGTCGGGCACCGCCCGATCCCGGGCCACGGCGAGGAGGGTGTACGGGAGATGGCGGCGGCGGGGCTCTCCGCGTACGCCTCCGGTCCGGGCGGGCTGGTCGCCGAGGTGGGGCGACTCGCCCAGGACGGTCCGGAGCGGACGCGGCTCATCGACCGGGGCAGGACGGCTTTCGCGGCGGACGCCGCGCGTCTCATCGCGGATCTGACGGGCTCCCCCGCGCGCTCCTAGGGACCGGCAGGGTTTCAGGAGCACCGCAGGGTCTCAGGAACCCGGCAGAGTCCCGGAGTCTTGGCAGTTTGTCGGGAACCCGGCGGGTCCCCGCGAGCGCGGGGTGGGAGGACGGGCCCTGCTTCTTCGACGCTCCTTCGACGCGGACGGCGGCGGTTCCATGGACGAGTTCCTGTACGCATGGCGTACCGCGCAGGGGTCATTCGGCGACCGCGGATACTCCGTACTCCCCACGGCCGGACTCCCCACGGCCAGCCATGACTTCACAGCTGGAGCGGTGGCGGCGCGCAGGGAAGCCTCGGCGCACGCCCGCCGGGCTCTCAGTCCGCGCGGTCCGTGCTCCGGAATCCGCGGAGCCCCGCCAGTGCCGCCGCGTCCGCCAGCACCTCGCGGAGCATGGCGGGGGTGAGCCTGCCGGTGAAGGTGTTCTGCTGGCTGACGTGGTAGCAGCCGAGGAGGTGCAGCGCGGGTCCGCCGTGCCGGTTGGCCAGTTCGATGTGGACGCCGTGGCCGAACCGGGGCAGCGGGCGGGGCACCTGCCATCCGGCATCGGCGAGGACCGGTAGCAGCGCCTGCCAGCCGAACGCCCCGAGCACCACGACGGCCCGCAGCGTCGGCCGCAGCAGTTCGAGTTCGTGGGCGAGCCACGGGTTGCAGGTCCGGCGCTCCTGCGGCGTCGGTTTGTTGGCGGGCGGTGCGCAGTGCACGGGTGCGGTGACACGTACCCCGTGGAGTTCGAGGCCGTCGCCGGGCGCGGTCGACGTCGGCTGGGAAGCAAGCCCCACGGCATGGAGCGCGGCGAAGAGCACATCGCCGGACCGGTCGCCGGTGAACATGCGGCCCGTGCGGTTGCCTCCGTGCGCGGCGGGTGCGAGGCCGACGAGGGCGAGCGCGGCGTCGGACGGTCCGAACCCGGGTACGGGCCGCGCCCAGTAGTCCCAGTCCTGGTACGCGCGCCGCTTCTCCCGGCCGGTCTCCTCCCGCCAGGCCACCAGGCGCGGGCAGGCGCGGCAGGTCGTGAGGGCCGCGTCGAGAGCGGCGAGGTCGGGGGCGCGCGCTGCCGCACGGACCGGGAAGTCCGGTGCGTCGGGCGCGTGGTCTCCTGCCGCTGCGTCGGACGCGTGTTCTCCTGCCGTGTCGGCGCCGCGTCGTTTCCGCCGCGCCGGCGATGCGCGCCGCACCTGCGGTCCGCGCTGACCTTGAGGCTCCCGCTGCCCACCGGGCCCCCGCTGCCTTTCCGGCTTCCGCTGCCCTTCCGGTTTCCGCACGACGCCCTCTCCCTCGCAGTTCCCGGCCTCCTGGCGACGGAGCCGGGTTCCTCTCCGATCATCGCGCGTTCCCTCGCGCCCCGCTCGGTCACGGGCCCACCGTCCGGCGCTGCTTGACGCACCGCGAAGACGGGTGACGGGCTGCAGCCCCAAGGGCCAAGTGTGTCAAGTGGTGCGATGTTCACGCCTATTTGGCAGCTTCCCGAGCGAGCCGCTTCGACGTCCAGCGCCACCTGTTCCGGCTTCATCCCCGTGGCGGCCCTCGGGGTCTCCTGATCATTGCCGGGCTGGAAGCTCGTTTCCCGTACGGCAGTTGGGCCAGCTGTGGCGTGGGCACGGATGATCGGCTTCGTCATGAGCGGCACCGGGTGCGGGAACTCCCGCGCGTGGAAGGGACGTTGCACGGCCGGCCCGGTGGCGTGGACTCCGGTGCGCCCGTTTGCACGGCCGCCCCGGCGACTATCACACGCTCCCGCGGCCCGCCATCTCGGGCCGCCACACCTGAGTACCGCGTACTCAGGCGTGCCCCCCATCGATCCGCAAGACTGCGCACGACAGGCGTACGCAGTACGCCGACCACCCCCCACGTGCGAGACCCCATCATGATCAGAGTCCTTGTGGCTGACGACGAACCCCTCATCTGCACCGGAATCACCACCGTCCTCGGAAGCGCCGACGACATCGAGGTCGTCGGAGTGTCGGCGGCCGGGGATGGCGTACGAGCCGCGGCCCGGCTTCACGCCGCCGACGTCGTCCTGGTGGGGCTCGGCATGCCCGAGGCGCAGGAGCTGCGCGTCATCGAGTCGCTGCTGAGCGAGGCCCCGTCGCTGCGGGTGGTCATCCATGTGACGTTCTGGGACCGGGACAGCGCCGCCCACGCGCTCGCCCGGGGCTGCTCGGGCGTACTCATGAAGGGGGCGACCCCCGACGATCTCATCACCGCCGTGCGCGCGGCCGCGGCGGCCAACGTCTACGTCTCCCGGGACCGGGGCCGGGACGCCCACGAGCCGCCCGTCCCCGCACCGGCGGGAGCCGATCGCTGCGATTCCGGCACCCCGGTACGGCAATGCGCCCGGGCGACCGGGCTCGGACGTGCGCGGCGGCCGTCCTGGACGCGGGTCATCGGCGGCCTGGCCGAGATCCTCCCGCCTCGCCGCTAGGCCCCGCTCCAAGGGCGCTCTCCGGGAGGGCCACACGCCCGGAATCCGGCACCGCACCGCCCCCGGGCATCGCATACAGTCGACAGTTGGCTCGTGGTGATCTTGCGCACGTGGCCGGGGACCGACTGCCGACGCGCGCATACGGAGCGATACTGGCAGTGCGTGGGATCGCCAACACCCCGGGGGTTGCATCGGACGATTCATCTGACGCAGAGTCAGCGACGCCGCGACCGGACCCGCGTGAGCCGCTCGCACCCGCCATGGACCGCCAAGATCATTGAGCTCTCGAGCACCTCGGAGGTACCCATGAAGATGTTGATCAACGTCCCGGAGAACGTGGTCCCCGACGCCCTGCGCGGACTCGCCGCCGCTCACCCCGAGCTGACGGTCGATGTCGAGAACCGCGTGATCGTACGGCGGGACGCCCCGGTTGCGCACAAGGTGGGGCTGGTCTCCGGCGGCGGTTCGGGACACGAACCGCTGCATGGCGGGTTCGTCGGGCCCGGGATGCTCGATGCGGCCTGTCCCGGGGAGATCTTCACCTCGCCGGTGCCGGACCAGATGGCGCGCGCCGCGGCGGCCGTGGACAGCGGCAAGGGCGTGCTGTTCATCGTGAAGAACTACACGGGCGACGTGCTGAACTTCAACATGGCGGCCGAGCTCGCGGAGGATGAGGGCATCCAGGTCGCCAGCGTGCTGGTGAACGACGACGTGGCCGTCACCGACAGCCTCTACACCGCCGGCCGGCGCGGCACCGGGGCGACCCTGTTCGTGGAGAAGATCGCGGGCGCACTGGCCGAGGAGGGCGCGCCGCTGGAGCAGGTCGAGGCCGTCGCCCGCAAGGTCAACGAGGTCTCGCGGACCTTCGGCGTCGCGCTGAGCGCCTGTACGACACCGGCCAAGGGCGGCCCGACGTTCGAGCTGCCCCCCGGCGAACTGGAGCTCGGCATCGGCATCCACGGCGAGCCGGGCCGCGAACGCCGCGCGATGATGACGTCGCGTGAGATCGCGGACTTCGCGGTCGACGCGATCCTGGACGACATGCGCCCCGACGCCCCCGTACTGGCCCTGGTCAACGGCATGGGCGCCACCCCGCTCCTCGAGCTGCACGGGTTCAACGCCGAGGTGCACCGTGCGCTGGGCGAGCGCGGGGTGTCCATCGCCCGCACGCTCGTGGGCAACTACGTCACCTCGCTCGACATGGCCGGATGCTCGCTCACGCTGTGCCAGGCCGACGAGGAACTGCTACGGCTGTACGACGCGCCGGTGGCGACCCCGGGGCTGCGCTGGGGCCGCTGACCCGCGGTCCCTGTAACGCAGCGGACACGGTGCGAGCCGGGGACTCCCCGTCCCCGGCTACCCCGTGTGCCATTCGGACAACGGTCCTCAGGTCGCTCCTGCGTTCCTTCCGGGGCCGCCTCTTCTGCGGCCCCGCGGTCTTCCGGTACCCGGGGTCGCTCGCGCCGCCGTTGCCGCCCCGTCAAGGATCGCCTGCTCGCCGCCCGGACACGGCCGCCTGCTGCGTTGCCGGATCAGCCGAGCAGGCCCCACTACGAAGCCGATCCGGCGCCTTGCATCCGACCGCATCAGGACGCCTCGCCACCGGGCAAACCTTGACGGGGCGGCACTAGAGACCCCGCTCGGCGAGGTACGCGTCGAACTCCTCGCCGCGCTGGGTGTCTTCGAACACCATGTACCGGGTCAGCTTGCCCCAGCGCACGTGCCCGTAGATGACGCCCTCGTTCTCGTAGACGGTCTCGCCGCGGTCGTCCTCGCCGACGTCGTGGAAGCGAAGGCAGATCCGGGTCGCCCACGGGGGTCCGGAGACGAGTACATCGTCGAACTCGATCCGCAGACCGGCGTCCACGAAGCGCTGCAACCACTTCTCCACGGCCGGTTTGCCGCGGAAGTCCCCCGCCCACGAGCTGCGGCCCGGGAAGATGAAGCGCACATCGTCGGTGTACGACCGGAGCTGCGGCTCCAGGTCGCCCTCGGCCAGCCGCCGCGCGTTGTGGCGCACCATCGCGCCGACGGCGGCCTCGTACACGGCGGGAAGGACCGCCCCGACGACCACTCCGGCGACCACGGCTGATCGGCTCCTGCCCGGCATGCGGGTCCTCCCTGCACTCGACGGCCCGGTCCGCATGCGACCGTAGCGCCCCGTCCTCTCGTTCGCACCGCGGCGCGAGCGGAGGAACCGGGCCGGTCAGGCCGTTGGTCCGTGCCCGTCGGCGGATGTCCGGCGCGTGGATGCCCGGGGGGCGCACTGGCCGGGGGTAGCGTCGCGCCCGTGGATGAGCGAAACGATCTGGCCGTTCCCCGAACGCTCGAAGAGGTGTGCGACCCAGGACGCCTGGCGCTGCTGGTCTACGACATGCAGGCCGGCGTCCTGGGCCAGATCGGCGACCGCGAGCGCGTGGTGAACCGGGTCGTCGATGTGCTCGGGGCCGCGCGCGCCGCGGGAGTCCGCACGGTCTTCCTCCGCCATGTCACGCTGCCCACGGCGCTGATGGGCACCGGCCAGCTCCGCATGTGGCGGAGCTGGCAGCGCGCCGGCAGCGCGGCCGACGTGATCTCCGCCTTCCCGCCGGACGCCGAGCAGACGCAGCTCGTTCCCGAGCTGCGCCCGACCGACCGTGAGGCGGTCCTGGACAAGGTCACCATGTCGGCGTTCGAGGGGACGTGGCTCGATATCGTCCTGCGCGACTGCGGGATCACCGCCATCGCGCTCGTCGGCGTCGCCACCGAGATCGGCATCGAGCCCACCGCACGCCATGCGGCGGACCTCGGCTACATCCCCATCGTCGTCACGGACGCCTGCGGTGCGGGGGACGCGGACGCGGCCGAACGGGCGCTCGCCGGGCTCCGCTTCGCGGGCGACTCACTGCTGACGACCAGCGGGGAGTTCCGGGCGGCGCTCGCCGCGCACCTGCCCCGGGCTAAGGCGTAGGTCCCGCACCCAGGTCAGGAGTGGTCGGCACCCATCACATCGGCGAATGTGTCGGGGTCGGCATCGAAACCCCGGACACCCGGACGGAGTTGCCAGACGCCGGAGTCCGCGCGCGTGAACTCCGCCACCGTCGCGGCCGTGGCACCCGCGACACCCCCGAAATCGTCCCCCGCCAGCTCGATGTGCCCCTCCAGTACACGGACCTGACTGTTCGGTACATCCCCGAAGGTCTTCCGCCCCGTGCGCTGCTGAATGGCCACGCCCACGACGACCCGCCCGAACGAGGGCGCCAGCCGGTCGAGTTCCAGGGTCATCGCCTCGTCCGTGCCGAAGCCCTGGCCGGTCTGGCTGTCCCGGTTGAGGGTGATGGTGCCGTCGGGCGATCGGCTGTCGAAGTGCACGAGATAGACCGGTCGCCCGTACGGGTCGTCCGCTGCATAGGTCGCGGCGATGATGTCGAGGTCATTCGCCGGTGTGCCGGACGGACTGGGATCCCATTTGAGCGTCACCTCTGCTTTGGAGATCCCCTTGTTGAGACTGCTCACCGACTTCCCTTCCACAGAACCGGACCGATACGGACGCACGCATCCGCTGGGGCTCGGCACCGGCACACGGCCCACTGCCGGACTCGCTGTCCCGCCCCGGGTGCGTCCCGCACACGCCGGCCCCCGTGGGTGCAGTGTCTCAGCCCGGTGCACCGTGGCTCCAGGAGGTGGAGCCGACACCGTCCTGTGGGGTCGGGTTTCGGCCATATCCACGGGCGGGAAGCCGAGTTCACGTCGTCCCGGAGTCGGCCGTCTCCGGTTGCGTGCCGCGCGACGGCACGACGACCTCCGGTTCCCCGGAAGCACGGAACCGGCGGGCGTCGCGGGCGCCCTGCACGAACGCGGCGATCCGCGCCGCCGCCTCGCGCGCGGAGCGTCCCCCGACGCCCCGCGTGCGGTTCAGCGGCGGCGGTACGAGGGGAACCGGCCGGTGGCGGGGGCGCGTCGGCATCCCGGAGGGGGCGGGGGGCCCGACGGACCCTTCGCGGTCCCCTCCCGGGTACGGCGCGTCCGTGCCGTACGTCGCGGGGGTGGCGGTCGCGGCCAGGATCTCGTCCGGTAGATCGACCACCGCCCGCACCCGGCCGCGCGTCGCGGAGGAGTCCACGGTGACGCAGAACCCGTAGCGCCGGGCGAGGAGTCCGCAGAAGACGAGGCCGAAGCGGGGCGAGGTGCGCAGGGTCGAGATGTCCGGGGAATCGCTCTGCAACAGCAGTGACGTCCGGCCCCATTCGGCGGTGTCGAGGGCGCGGCCCTCGTCCTCGATGACGACGGCGAGGCCGTGGCGGGTGCGCTGGACCTGCACCCGGACCGTGGTCCGCGGCCCGGAGGCGGTGGCGGCGCTCTCCAGCAGGTCGGCAAGGACGAGGATCAGCCCGTCCACCGCCTGCCCCGACACGGCACGGTCCCGGTCGGCGAGCATGACCCGGACCCGGTTGCCGCCCCGGATCTGCCCGATCGCCGTCCGGACGACATCGTTCAGCGAGGTGGCGGCCCGCCGGCGGGCGGGCGAGGTACCGCACTCGACGACGAGCGCGGTGGCGCGCCGGAGTATCTGCGCATTGGCGTGATCGATGTCCGCGAGGAGCTGCTGGACCTCCGGGTCGCCGTCGCGCCGGGCCATCTCCACGATCTTCGCCTGCTGTGTGTGGGAGAGCGCCTGGGCCTCACGTGCCACCGTGAGGAGAAGCCGCATCGTCTCCTGTCCCGCGCAGTCGCGCGACTCGGCCATCGTCCGTGCGACGTGCGCCCCGGCGGTGCGCAGATGGCGTGCGAAGGCCGAGCCGGACAGCTGCGCGGCCGGCCCATGTCCGGGCGGCTCACCCTCCCCGCCGGGTTCCCCCGTGATGGCGGGAAGGGCTTCGGTGACCCACCGCGCCAGCTCCTCGTCGCGGGCGTCGAGGAGCCGGCGGAGCGTACGGGCGTCGCGGACCGAGCGTATGAGCATCACCGTCAAAGCGGTCGCGAGCGCCGCGCCCCCGGTGATGAGGGAGAGCAGCAGCGCGGTGTGAGGGGGGTTCATGAGTGCGTCGTGCTGCCTTCGGGCCAGGGGCGGCCCGCCGGAAAGGGCCGTCCTCGGTCTCGGGGTGTGGTCATCCGAATCTTTCGCTCTCGTTCTGTGCGGTTTCCTCGACCCGGCGGATCGACAGGTCCCGGCAGGCCCGGAGGGCGTCCTCGAACGCTCTGGCCGTGGCCGCCTCGAGTTCTCTGGTGGGTACGGGCGTGGGTGTGGGGAGGAAGCGGACCTTGATGCCCTCCATACGGGCCGAGCACTCCACTTCGACCATGGACCTTCCGTCCTGGCCCCGCACCGTCGTCGTCGACAGCTCCCTGGAGAGGCGGTCGAGGGAGACTCCGAGGTAGCTGAGCGAGCGCACGACACGGGAGAAGTCCTCCTGGAAGCGCTGCGGGCTCACGGTCTCGTCGGCGGCGATGGCGGTCGACGCGATGCCTCCGAGATGGTTGGTCATGGACGGCAGGCGCTGGCGCAACCGGCCCAGATAGGCGGCCAGTTCCTCGTCCAGTGGACGGTCGGGGCCGGGGATCGATGACGGTCTCTCGGTCATGTCAGGGTTTCCTCTCGGGGTGTTGCTTCTCTCGGGTCTGCTCCGCCGCGCCCCGTGGTCCCGACCCAGGGGACCTGGATCACCACGGACGGCGAGCCGTCGGAGGGGTCGTAACGGGCGCGACCGGGCGGGCCGATGACCGGCAGGTGGCCGAACACGGGACGGCCGGCCGTCTCCTTGCCCAGCAGCACCATCGGCGCGCCGAAGGAGCGCATCGTGTCGACGATGCCGGGGAGCCCGGCCGCGCCCTGTCCGCTGTCGCAGGCGACGACGGTGGTCAGTCCGAGCAGCGAGCCCAGCGGCAGCCAGTCGTTGAGCGGGGCCAGCGCGGCACGGGAGATGACCTGGGCGTTGTCGATGACCACGACCGTTCTGGGGCCCTCGTACCGCTCGCGGGAGAGCAGGTCCCCGGCCGCGCCACCGCCCTTGGGCAGACGGTTGCCGAGGTCCGAGACCAGCTCGTCGACGAGGTGGCCGGCGCGTACGGAGGAGGCCGCGAACGCCTGGACGTACGCCTCGGGCAGGGTCTTGACGATCTCCAGGCGCGGGTCGATGACGATCAGGCGCAGGGAATCGGGGTCGTGCGCGGCGGCCAGCTGCTCGACGACGGCCCGCAGGACGCTGGTCTTCCCGCGCTTGCGCCCGCCCAGGACGATCAGGCCCGGCTCGGCTCCCAGCAGGTCCTGCGTCTGCACCCCGCGGTCGACGTCCCGGAGCCCGATCACGACCCGCTCACGCGCATCGGCGCCGGACTGGGTGGCCAGGGCGGAGACTTCGGCCAGGTCCACGCTGGAGGGCAGGGCCGGGATCGAAGGCGCCTGAGCCGGGTCCCAGAGGCCGAGGACGTGCTCGATGGAGCGCGCGTATCGTGTCTCCGGCTCGTCGTCCGCATCGGCGAGATGCGGCTCGGCCACCTGGACCAGGCCCAGGGGGCACAGCGCGCGGCCGGGGCCCGCGCCGTCGAGGGACTGGCCATTGCGTCGCTGGTACATCGAGTCGATGACGTCGTTGAGCCGGAACTCCAGCTTGCTGGGGACGAGTTCGGTGGTGCCGGACCGGAAGTCGCCCCAGCGGCGCCCGGTGAGGACGACATGCACGCCCAGTCCCGGCCCCCGGGCCATGAGTTCGTTCAGCACGCTCTCGAAGTCCTCGGAATTCCGCTTGATCTCGGCGAAGTCGTCGAGGACGAGGATGAGATCGGCCGGCCCCGCCTGTGCGGTGTCCCGCGCGGTCCAGGCCGCGCGCAGATGCTCGGCACCGTCGAGTCCGCGCTCGGAGAGAGCCTGTTCGCGGTAGAGCAGGGAGGCCTGCAGGAAGTCGAGCGTCTGCTGGAGGAGACCCTCGCTGCCGCGCGGCACGACGCGCATGACATGGGGGAGTTCGCGCAGCGCCGACAGGCCGCCGCCGTAGTCCACGACCACGAAACCCAGGTGCTGCGGCGGATACAGGCTCGCGGCGGACAGGACGACCGTACGGAGCATGGTGGTCTTGCCCGTCTGCGCGGCGCCCACGACGGCGGTGGTCCCCGACGAGCCGCCGAGGTCGAGCAGCAGCGTCTCGGTGCGTTGGCGCGCCGGCTGGTCCAGGAGCCCGAAGGGCACGCGGACGCCCGCCGCCCCCTGCTCCCGTTCGGCGAGGAGATCCCGCAGTGCCAGGGCGGCGGGCAGCGGCGGGAGCCAGATCTGCCGGACCGCGGGCAGGGCGCGCCGCAGGGCGGTGACCGCGCGGTCCACGACCGTCTGGGGTCCGTAGACGTGCGAGGCCGTGGTCCCACCGATCCGGTCGCCGTCCTCGGTACGGATGACGACGCCGGTCTCGCCGGCCCGCTGCTCGCGGATCCGCCCGGAGACGTAGCCGCTCCGGAATACCCGCAGGGCATCGCCGCCCGCCTTGAGGATCGCGGCACCCGGGCGGCTCGGCAGATGGAACGCGTCCCTGACCCCGATGGCCGCCACGCTGTCCGCGGCGTTGAAGGTGCGCAGCGCCACGCGGTAGCTCAGATGGCTCTCAAGGCCGCGCAGCCGCCCCTCGTCCAGGCGCTGCGAGCAGATGAGGAGGTGCAGCCCGAGGCTGCGGCCGAGACGGCCGAGCGCGGTGAAGGTCTCGACGAAGTCATGGTGGGCCTCGATGAGTTCACTGAACTCGTCGACGATCACCAGCAGGTGCGGAAGGGGTTCCCAGTCGGTGTTCCGCGTCTGCCGCAGGGCGCGGTACTCACGGAGCGAGGAGACGCCCCGGTCGGCCAGAACCTCCTGGCGGCGCTGGAGTTCGCCTTCGAGGGCGAGCTTGACGCGGTCGACGAGGGTGGCGTCGCCCTCGAGGTTGGTGACGACACCACAGACGTGCGGCAGGGCGGAGAGGCCCACGAAGGTGGCGCCGCCCTTGAAGTCGGCCAGCATCATCGCCAGGTCGTCGGTGTGGTGGCGTACGGCCAGCGACGTGACGAGCGTGCGGAGGAGCTCGCTCTTGCCGGAGCCGGTCGCGCCGACGACGGCGCCGTGGGGTCCGGCCCCGCCGCGCGCGCTCTCCTTGAGGTCGAGGCGTACGAGGCGGCTTTGCCCGTCGAGTCCGAGATCCGCGCACAGGAAGTCCGGGGCGTCCTCGTGGACCCAGGCGATGTCCGCGGGGGCCCGGTCGAGGTGGGCGGTGGGGACGAGTTCGTCCAGGCTGAGCCCGTCGCCGCCGGCGGCCACGGCGTCGCCCGCGAGCGTCAGATGCGCGAGGCAACGGGCGACCGCGTCCGCGGCGGCCGGTGCCAGCGTCTCCAGCTCGATGTCCTGCGGGTCGCCGCTCACCAGGCTCAGGACGCCTCGGCCGTCGGCCCGGCACTCGAGGACGGCCTGCTCCGCCGTCTGCGCCGTCGGCGGCGTCTCGGCGATCCGGATGATCGAGAACGCGTCGGAGGCGCGCGGCAGCCGTTCGATCAGCGAGGCTGTGGCCTCGCCGTCCACGAGGATCAGGGTGTGACCGCAGTCGTCCGCCCGCTGCCGGTCCTCGCCGCCCATCTGCCGGCCACCGTGGTCGGGCTTCTGCAGGGATGCCGGCTCGGGCCGGCCCGCTGCCCGTTCCGCGGCCCGTTCGGCTCCCGCGAGATGCGGCAGCCAGCGGCACCAGCGCCACTCCGTCATACGGGCGGAGTCCGTGGCGAACACCGTCGTCAGGGCGTCCGGGCCGTGGAACATCGCGGCCTGCGCGATCAGACTCCGGGCCATCGCGGTGGCGGTCGCCCGGTCGCCGCAGAGCGTCAACTCCCGGAAGCGGGCGAAGGGGACGACCACCGGCCAGTCCCGGACCGTGGCGAGCAGCCGTACGAGATCGGTCTGCGCCTTGGTGCAGGCGATGTCCAGATCGATCTGCTCACTGGCCGAAGCGGTCGGACTGAGCCCCAGCCGCCACGGCAGGGGGCCGGCACCGAGGCGGACGCACAGGAAGTCCGGGTCGCTCGGCACGCGCTGCCAGAGCCGTTCGGGAACGTGGGCGAGGACGGGCAGGTCGCACGCGGGCGGCACGGACCACCGCAGGCCGGCACGCCGGTGCTCGATGGTTTCGGCGAGCCGGCGACGTGCCTCCCGCAGATCGAGCAGGTACGCGAGCTTGGTGCGCCGCATGCGACGGGCCTGCTGTCTGCGGTTCAGCACGGCCATGCCGACCGAGGACATCATCGTCGCGAAGACCAGGCCGGCGCCCATGAAGACGGACGACAGCGAGGGGTTGACGAGATAGATGAAGGAGAAGCCGATCATGCCGACGAGCGGCATGAGGGCCTGGGCGAGGGCCGAAGCGTCACGGTGGAACGTATCGACTTTGGGGACCTTGGGGAGGTCGACCTCGACGACGTCCGCGGGGTCGAGCGCATCGGGGCGCACCTCGCGGACCACGCGGGAGCGGCGGCCTCCGGTGGGCCGCGGACCGGGGGGCGTCATTGTCAGAACCACCCCTGGGCCAGCTCGTATCCGATGGACCAGGCCCACGTCCAGCCGCCCAGCTCCATGACGAGGGTGGCGAACACGGCGATGTGCACCAGCGGTCGTAGCCGCAGACAGGTGACCACGGCCCATCTGCTGGGCACGAAGGCGTGCCCGATGAGGACCAGCGCGGCCGCGAGCAGGGCGAAGGCGGCCAGGACCAGGGACGAGGCGAGCGGCAGCGTTACGTTGGCCGCCAGCAGGCTGAGAAGCAGCAGCAGCGCGAGGCCGCCGATGGCGCTCCTGCCGGGGAAGGTCCCGCTGAGCGGCAGCAGCGCGGCGGCTGCCAGGGCGCAGGCCCAGAAGGCCACGTCGTACGGCAGTGCGACACCGTCGATCAGCACGCACGCGACCAGTCCGGCGAAGGACGCGGCGGCGACGGCCGCTTGAACGGTGCGGGCACGGTCGACGAGCCGGGTCTCGCTGTGGCTGAGCCTGTCGAGCATGCGGGTGGTGGAATCGGTCCGGGCGGCCGTCTCGGCACCGGCGGTGCCGCTCGCGCCGACGGCCTCGGTGATGTGGGAGATCCAGAGTCCGAGCCGGTGGCTGGTCACCATCGCCGCGGTCCAGGCGGCCCCCAGGGCGAGCAGGCCGATGCCGAACGACCGGGGCGCCAGGTGCATCGCGCCCGCCGCGCCGCCCAGCGGCGCGAGCAGCACCAGGAGGGCGCCTGCGGAGGCCGGCCCCAGCACCTTCGCGATGACCAGGGCGGCCGCGTCGAGGAGAACGACGAGTGCGGCGAGCGCCGTCCCGGCGGCGGGGCCGGGGGCATGCAGCAGGGTGAGGATCGCGGCCGACGCGACGGCGGCCCAGCCCACAACGGGCAGGCTGGGCACGTCTCTTGAGGGACGCCGCGGATGCCGTCCCGGCCGTCCCGGCTTCCACGCGGACGATCTCGCCATGAGCAGGGCCCAGGCGTGCAGGCATACGGCGGCCAGAACGGCCGGAACGTCAGCGAAGGAGCCCCGGGAGGCGCCGAAAGCGACGACGGACAGCAGCACCCCGGCCGCGATGAGCGCGGGGACCACGCCCTTCGGGCCCGCCGGTGACGTTCCCGTCCGCCCGGACGGAAGGCCGGCGTCCCTGGGCGCGGACACCCGGGGGCGTTCCGGCGGGACGGTGAACCACAACCGGTCGCCGCTCACGACCCCTTGGCCCGCGAGCGGCACGTCCAGCGCGAGCGGCCGGCCTGCGCTCGTGGTCAACGGGCCGGAGAAGTCGGCGGCGAATCCCGTCTCGTGGAGGGTGGCCACCACGTGGTGCAGCCACTCCCCCACGGGGGCGCGCGCCGGGGCGTCCACGTCGACCGCGTAGCGGTTGGTGTGCAGGGTGATCCTGATGTGCTGGCCGCGGTCGGCTCGCGCCTCGGGAACCTGAATCGACATGTACGGATTCACCCGTCCTTCGACGCGGGATGGTGAGGCGCCGAAACACTGGGCGCCTTCTCGGTCTTCCGGATCTCTTCGCGCTGGTGGGTGATGACGGCCCCGGCCATGCCGGCCACGAAGGCGGCCACGACGGAGAGCCCGGCGAGCGTGGTGCCGGAGATGAGCCCGGCTCCCGGCCGTCCGCGCCCGGTCGCCTCCGCGAGGAGGTTGCCGTGCACCTCGCCGGCGTGAATGCGGTCGTGCAGGCCGCGCAGTTCCTGGTCGGCGATCTGTTCGGAGATGGATCCGCTGCCGGATCCGCTGAGCGGGCCGGTGGGGGTTCCGGTGCCGCTCATGGTGTCGTCCGTGCTTGGACCGCGTCCGGCGGAATGCCGGGCAGCGTGCTGGGGTCGGGAGGCGTGGGCTGCCCCTCCAGCTTGGGGGCGAGCGCCTGCTGGTACGCGTAGAGGGGACCGAACCCGGCGACCGGGTCGAGTGTCATCTTGCGGAACTGGGCCAGCCCGGTGTCGATGAGCACGTTGCCCAGGTAGTTCGCGGGGATGTTCAGTCCGGGGAATTCCGCGGGGAACTTGTCGTCCGTGCGGAAGGGGCCGAGGGCTTTGTTCGTCACATAGAAGCCGTTGCGCTTGAGTATGGGGATCGCCATGCCGGTGACCGTTCCGGCGGCGAGGTAGTAGAGGAAGGCCTTCGGGTCGATCTTGAAGTCCTTCCCGTCGACCGCGCTGGCCAGGGTGGCGAAGAGAGGCTGTACGGCCGTCTGGACCAGGACGTTCTGGAATGCGGTGATCGTTCCGTCCTTGATGAGCCGGGCACCGCGCGGGTCCGTTCCGTCGAGAATGTGCTGCCAGTTGAACGGCTCGCCCTTGATGGGACCGACGTCCGCCTGGCTCCACGGCAGGTCCTTGATCGCGGTGTCGAGGTCGTCGAATCGCTTGAACACATCGACGCCCATGTCCTTGCCGTGTTTGATCACATGCTTGGTGATGGTGTGCAGCGCATCGAACGTCATACCGCTGGCGACGATGCCGCCCCCGATGGCGAACAAGGGGAAGAGAAGATCGCCCTTGACGCTCCACAGGTCCTTGAAGCTGATACGGGGGTCCATCGCCAGCACGCCCTTGGCCAGCGTGTCCTCCACGAAACCCTGGCCGGCCGGGACGACGAACCTCCACAGATAGTCGCCGGTCTTCCGGAGGATGTTCTCCGGAAGGGCGGCCAGGTGGGTGGAGAGATTCCCCAGGGCGTTCTCGAAGAGGGCTCCCGAACTCCGCGTGCCGGCGAACGATCCACCGCGGACGAAGCCGCCGACGTTGACCTCGGCGCCACCCCGCAGAGCCGCCCCGGCGCCGCCCCGGACGAGGGAGCTTCCCCCGACCTCGGCACCGAGACGGCCCCCTGTTGCCCCCAGCCCCCGACCGACCGCCACCGCGCCGCGCAACCCTGTGCCGCCGACCGCGCGGACCAGGGCGGACGTGGCGAACTCGATGCCCTGGAAGAAGGTCCGGGCGATGGCTCCGAAGACCGACTGCAGGGCCGCCGTGATCACACCGCCGAAGAAGACACCGACGATGATCTCGGCTATGGCGAAGACGACGAGCAGCACCCACGAGAGGATTTCCCAGACTGAGCACTTCTGGGCTTCCTCCAGCTTGTCCGCGTACTCCATCAACTGCCGTGCGTAGTCGCGGAGTTGACGGGTGTACTGGTTCAGGTCGAGCCGTGACTGAGTGAGGGTCGCCGTGGCCTTGTCCGCCGCCTCGCCCTTCCAGGCGAAGGCCAGGGAAACGGTGTCGGCCTGGTGGACCGGAGAACCGTCGAGCGACTGCTGTACGACGCTGGTGTGCCCCAGCAGAAGCGTTCCCGCCATCGCGTCCACCGTCGCCCAGAACTGGTCGATGGAATCGGCGTACGAGTCGTACGCCCTCGCGGCGGTGCGGATCGCTTGCGGATCCCCCGACGGTTTCCCACAGGCCACTGCGGACCCTCCCCATATTTCGTGTGCGTTACCTCTGCGCTCCGTGGTGCGTCACGTAGCGAGATAGTCGTCCAGTGGACCCTTGGCAGACATGTCCGCCGCCCCGTAGTTGACAGCCACGGCCTGGATGCGGTCGATGACGTTCGCGAAGAGGTTCGCAATGTTGGATTCCGAGCCGATGACCTGGTTCAGGGTCTCTTCGTATTTCTGGTTGTCCTCGTCGGTTGCGAAGGCACCCTTCGCTCCGGCGGTCCTGACCCGGAACTCGAAGAATTCGGCGCCGTGCGCCCAGGCGTGCATCCGGCTTCCGGCAGCGGCCATGTCGAGCTGCTGCGCGTCCACCCAGAAGGTGCTCACGCCTTCCCCCTCACCACATCTGGGAATTGAGCGCTTCGCACTCCTCGTAGTTCATCGCCATTCTGTTCGTGCACTGCGCGACGTCGCCCAGTGCCAGGTTGAGCGCTTCCGCCGCCGCCCGCCATTCGTCACGGAAGGTGGAGTATCGGACGTTCGCCGGACCGACCCAGCCGGTCATCAGCCCCTGGATGCTGTTCTCAAGTTTCCTGAGACTGTTGCCGATCTCGTTGGTCTGGCTCGTCATGTCCGCGGAGACGCGCTGCAGCGCTCCGGTGTCGATGTTCATCACGTTGTAGGCCATGGTGTTTCTCCTCGTGCTGGGTCTGGTGGGTCAGATGGAATTCATGAGCTGGGTCATGTGGTCCATCGTCCTGACGTGCGCGAGTTCGGTCCTGTCGTAGTTGACCTGCGTCTGCTCCAGCGCGAGGCCCATCTCCCGAAGGGTGGTCTGAATCCGGTCGGCCTGGACCTTCCACCGGGCGATGGCATTGCGGTAGCTGTCCGACGCGGGACCCTGCCAGTCGGCGATGGTCGTGTGCGTCCGGGACATCATCGCCTCGGTGAGGTCGACGATGTGCTGGTGGCAGGCCTTGGTCAGCTCGCCCGCCTCGGCGATATTGCCGGTCCTGGCGTGGTACTGCGTGCTCATCAGGATTCCTCCCCTGTATGGCCGGTGCCGCCCTCGGATCCGGGACGGAACCGGCGTTCTCAGCGATCCGATCTGCTGGGTGTCGGCCCGGGCGGTATTTCGGTGCCGACTCCGTCGAGCCTGTCGATCCAGCCCCTTGTGCTGACGCTGTAGGTGAAAGGCAATGTGTCGGCGTTCTTCTTGTCGATGGCGGTCAGGAACTCGTCCACAGTCACGGCGGTGGCGGAGGAGTCCTCGCTCATCGGCGCCACCACGGTGATGTCCGCGGCACGTTCGAGGTTGAACGTCTTCCGCTTGCCGGTCAGCACGAAGGAAGCCCGGTCCGCCGTGCCGAAGCAGACGAAATAGCCCTCCTCGGTCCTCAGCGTGAGGACACCGGCGTTGGTGCCGCTTCCGGTGACCGCGATGTATTCGGCGCTCCTCGGATGCCGGGGGCACGGCTTCGGTTTCGGCTTCTCGGCCGGCTTCTTCTTGCCCGCCGGCTTTTCCGGCGCAGACGCCGTGGGCGACGCGCCCGATGTCCCGGGCGCGGCCCAGAGCGCGTCGGACGAGTCACAGCCGGCGAGTGCGATCAGCGCGATGGCGGCAGTGATGGCGGAGACGGGCCGGAAAGGTCTCCGTACCGCCCCGCTGATCCGGTATCGGTCTCGAAATGGTGGCGCGGGCGCCTCCTTGCTCCGCTCGCACACCCGTGTCTCCAGTGGGGGGTTGAAAGTGGTCGGTGGAAGGAAGTTCCTGCAGAACTCCCTACTGGTCGGCCATCTTTCAACTTCTCCCATGGACGAATATCCGCCACCTGGCGGAACCCAAGCACGCCAGGGCGCCATGAAAGTCCATCAATCCTGACAAGAGTCAACTGGTCCGTTTTCCCCCGGATATGCATAGGGTCGACGGGTAAGTCAACCGCCGCCGACCCCAACTGCCCCTCGGTTCCGACCGGTTGGAGCGGCGCGTCAGGGCACCCCGGGCATGCGAACGGCCCGCACCCATGGGGGGAGGTGCGGGCCGGGCTTCGGCGCCGAGCGTGCGTCACGCGGAATCGGGCGTCACGCAACGACCGGCATTGTGGTCGCGCTATCGCGGCGTGGTGCGCAGGGCCTCCTCCACGAGCCGTACCTGATGGCCCAGCGTCACGGCGCGCTCGGCCTCGTGCCGGCTGATGGCGACGGCCTCCGCCGCCGGACGCCTCGCCACACCCCTGGACAGCTCGTCCTCGGCGAGTGAGCAGAAGAACGCCGTCGCGAGGGTCGCCTGGAGATGGTGACGCACCATGCGGGCGAGGACCACCGGGTACTGGTGCAGCACCGTCTGGCCGATCCACCGATCGGGCGCCAGACCGAAGAGCCAAGCCTTGGCGCCCTGCTCGAAGCGCGAGGAACTCGGCGGGGGGACGTCACCGGGCCACCCCGGAGGGGTGGGGTGACCACTGTTGAGCCAGGACCGTGCAGGACCGGGCCGCTCCCCGTCATGCATGGCGTTCATAAATGCCACCTAGGACCACAATTACGGACAGTGGTGCCACAGGCACGGAGTGAGCGGTGGTGGACCGTCACCGCTCGCTCCTCCCACAGGACAGCAGGGTGTTCGTCCCCCGTCACCCATGCGTGAGCCTGCGCCCTGCCACCTGCTCCCGTATATCCGCCATGTGGCGGGTTTCGGGCGGACCCCGGAGTACGGCGGGGCCACCTGGCGGATGCCGGGGAGACGCGCAGCGGCCGCCCTCCGCGGAGACGCCGCCCCGCGATCGCTCACCGCACCGGCACGCGCACGGAGAGCGCACGGACCGCGAGAGAACTCCCGCGACGGATGACCCGCCCGGTGCGCTCCACGCCCGACGGCAGCCGGATCGATGCGCCTGCGGCCCCCTCCTCGCGTCCTCTGCGCCCCTTCAAAGGGCGGATACACGGCACACCGCAAAGATTGCCGCCAAGTGGCGGATACAGGATCAACGCCACCGCTCCAGGCTTGAGGTGATCGGGGGATCCGAACTGGATGGCCATGTGGCCCGAGAGGAACCCGCGATGCCGTTCCGCATCGAGAAGCAGACCATGCAACAGTCGTGGCGGGAGGTGCACCCCGCCGAGAGCGAGTTCGGTGTGCCGCCACTGGTCGCCGCGGAGACCTGGATGCAGCGGGCCTCCGCCACCGCGCCCCGTGAGGCACGGGCGCACATCGTCGAGCAGCTCACCGCCTGGGGGCTCCAGGCCACGGGCGACGATCTCGAACTGCTGGTCAGCGAGCTGGTCACCAATGGCTACCAGCATGTCGCGGACTGCGCCCACCTGCGGATGCAACTCCTGCTGGACTCCGGAAGCCTCACCGTATGCGTCTGCGACGACGGCGGCGGCGAGCCGGACCTGCGGCACGACCCCATCGGGGACGATGCCGATGTCGACGCGCTGCGCACCGGCGGGTACGGCCTGCTGCTGATGCGCCAGCTCTCGAGCGCGTGCGGAGTCGAGACGTACGACGGCGCCACGACCGTATGGTTCCGGCTGCCGCGCCCGCCGGACCGCCGCCCCGCCCCGGCCCCCCGTGCCCCGGGAGTCCGCCACGGGATCGCCCCCGCCGACCGTGCGCCGTCCGGTGCCGCGCCGCTCGGCATCGCATCGGATGCCGTCGCGGCCGCGCAGCACCACGACGATACGGCGCCTCTGTTCCCGCCCCGGTCCGGGGCCCCCGTCCTGACCGACGGTTGACCGCTCGGCAGGGCGGCCCCCTCAGGACTGCGCCCGGACCAGCCCCGACTCGTACGCGATCACGACGAGCTGGGCCCGGTCGCGGGCGCCGAGCTTCGTCAGGATCCGGCTGACATGGGTCTTGGCCGTCAGCGGGGAGAGCACCAGGTCGCGGGCGATCTCGGCGTTGGTCAGGCCGCGACCGACCAGGGTCAGCACCTCCCGCTCGCGGTCGGTGAGCATGGTCAGGTCGGGCGGGTCGACCCGCTGGTCCGGGCGGGAGACGAAGGCCTCGATGAGCTGCCGCGTCACCTTCGGTGAGAGCAGGCTGTCCCCCTGCGCCACGACTTTCACGGCGTTCAGCAGCTCCGTGGGCGGGGTGTCCTTCAGGAGGAAGCCGCCCGCACCGGCCCGCAGCGCGGCGAAGACGTGCTCGTCGTGTCCGAACGTGGTCAGCACCAGGACCTTCACCCCGGCCAGGCCCGGGTCGTCCACGATCATCGAGGTGGCCTCGATCCCGTCGACCCGGGGCATCCGGATGTCCATCAGCACGACGTCGGGGTGTGTGGCGCGCGCCAGCTCGACGGCCTGGGCGCCGTCCTCGGCCTCACCGACCACGGCCAGCTCCGGGTCGGAGTCGATGAGCAGCTTGAATCCGGCTCTGACCAGCTCCTGGTCGTCCGCCAGCAGAACCTGCACCGTCATGACGCCTCCGTGGTACTCGCCCTCTCCACGCTAGATCACCACAGCCGGAGCGGAATTCCGGGACACGTCGGCCACCCGCGATCGGACGCACGCGGCCACCCCCCGGCGGCCGCGCGCCCGGGATCACCGGCGGCCCGCGATGTACGTCGCCAGTTCCACCCGCGAGGACAGCGCCAGCTTGGCGAGGATGCTGGAGACATGCGACTGCACGGTCCGCCGGGAGACGAACATCTGCGCCGCGATGGTGGGGTTGGACAGCCCCTCGGCGACCAGAGCGGCCACCCGGTGCTCGGTTTCGGTCAGGGCGGCCCAGCCGCTGGTCGGGCGCCGTTCGCGGCGGCGCTGCCGACGCCGTACGACACCGTGCGCGCCGAGCCGCGCCTCCGCCTGCTCGGCGCACCAGTCGGCGTGCAGGTCCGCGTACATGCCGAGGGCCGTGTCGAGTTCGGTGCGCGCTTCGTCCATCCGGCCGGCCTCGGCCAGGACGGCGGCGGCGTCCTCGTGGTACTGGGCACGGGAGACTGCCCAGTTGCTGCGGGCGTAGGCATCGGCCGCGGCCGCCATGACGGCGGGGTCCGCGTCGAGCAGCCCCCGGCAGTGGGCGGCGATGCCGCGCATCCTGAGGGTGGCGTGCTGCTCCGAGGCGTTGCGCAACTCCAGTGACACCGTCACGTCCTCCGCCGTCGCCCGGTCGCCCGCCTCCAGGGCCAGGCGCACCAGATCGGCGGCGCGGCACGGGATCGCCCGGCCCGTCACGGGCCCGAAGCCGTGCCGCCACCCTTGCCGCAGATCCGTCAGGGCCTCCTGCCGGTGGCCCTGCGCCTGAAGCAGGATCTGCTGCGCCCAGTGGACCAGGTACTCGTAGTACGTGGTCGTGGGCGAGGGGGTGGTGACCTGGTCCGCGGCGGCCAACCGGGCCTTGGCGGTGGCGAATTCACCGCGGTACGCGGCAATGAGCGCCGCGAGCCCCTGGAAGGCCCGGGGGATGCCCAGATAGGCGGGGAGTTCGAGGGCGACGTCGATCTCGGCGAGGGCGTCGTCCCACTGCCCGGAGTGGAACATGAAGGTGGCACGGCACATATGACACGTCGCCAGAAGGATGCCACCGCTGCGTTCCGCGAGTTCGAACCCGGCTTCGAGACCCGTTTGCGCCTCCGGCCCCCGGTCGAGCTCGAACAGGCAGGCCGCACGGATGAGTTGGAGCGCGACCTGTCGGTGGGTGTTCATGGGCTGGGCCCGCGCCGACTGCAGCGCGTGGTCGGCGCCCTCCACGGCTGCCGCGATCTCCCCGCGCACCTGCCGGATGCCGACCAGCGTCTGGAGCGCGTCGATCGTGGCGTCCGTCTGCTCCGTCCCCCTGGCGCGCTCCTGGACCTTCCGGGCGGCCGCTTCGGCCTCGTCCAGATTCCCGAGGAAGTACATCGCGGTGGAGAGGAAACCCTGGAAGCGCAGCGTCTCCTCCGGGGACAGCGTGCCCGGGGCCAAGGCCTCCCGGGTGCGCTGGGCAGCCCCTTCGAGCTGCCCGGAGACGGTGTCGGCCTGCACGAGGACCCACAGCAACTCGGCGCGCAGGGCATTGTCGTGCAGACCTCTCAACGCAGCTTCCGCCCGTTCGCGCGCATCGGACGCGCGCCCGTCCCACAGCAGCGCGTAGGCCAGCATGAGCTGAAGGGTGTCGCCGCGCGTGTCGTCGGAGGCCGTCTCCTTGAGCACCTGGCCCAGGAGCTCGACCCCGAGGGCGGGGGCGCGCAGGATGAGCGTCCCCGCGTTGTTGAGCAGCCAGTCGACCGTGCCATCCCAGCCGTACCCGGCTCCCAGCAGGAGGTGTTCCGCGACGCGCTCCACGGGTGCGCCGCTGCGCGCCAGGGCGCGGGCGACGGCCGTATGGGAGGCCGCCCGCGACGGGGTCGACTCGTAGAGCGCCTGCCGGATGAGGTCGTGGCGGAAGGCGAGCCGGTCGCCGCACTCCGTCAGAGCGCCGCAGCGTACGACCTCCAGAACCGGCTCGACGAGCTTGGCCGCCGAGTGGCCTGTGACGGTCGAAAGGTCCGAGACCGTGAAGCTCGATCCCAGCAGCGAGGCGGCGCGCAGCAGGGCCAGGCCCTCATCGGAGATCCACTCCAGCCTGCTGAGGACCGCCGAGGCCAGCGACTGCGGGACGGAGGAGGTGACGGCCTCCGCGGTTCCCTCGGCGACGCGGATCAGCCGGTCCCGCTCCAGGGACTCCACGACCTCGGTGACGAACAGCGGATTGCCCGACGCCCCGCGCAGCAGTCGGCGCAGCCGGGGGCCGATGGCCGTGCCCAGCAGATCCTCGGCCACCTTCGAGACCGCGTCGTCGCCCAGCGGGCCCAGCGTCAGCACGCGGGCGTCCCGCGCGGTGAGGCTGCGGCGCAGCCGCTCGAGCCCCTCGTCGGGCACCGGGCGGTACGCGCACACCACCGCCATGGGCAGGGTCGCCAGGGACTTGCCAAGCCGGTGGAGCAGCAGGAGGGACGCCTCGTCCGCCCAGTGCACATCGTCGATCAGCAGGGCCAGTGGACCCGAGGCGCACCACTCGTCGAGCAGCGCCAGAATCGCCTCGACGATCGCGAAGTCGGCGTCGCGGGCCTGCATGGCATCCGGCTGGCCCTCGCCGCGGATCATTGCGGCGACGCGCCGCACCCGTGGGTCACCGTCCGGGGCCCCGATCCCGAGGCACCGGCCGATGGCGGCGAACGGGACGCGGCGCTCGAGCTGTTCGGCCGCGCCCTCCAGGACCCGTACCCCGTGGCTGCGGGCATCGGCCGCGCTCGCCCTGAGCAGCGCCGTCTTCCCGATGCCCGGCTCGCCCTCCACCAGCACCGCCCGGCCGGACCGGGTCCCCAGGACCGTACGCGAGCGGGTGCCGACGCGGGCGATGACGGCATCCAGCGCGTGGCGTTCCGCTGCCCTGCCCGGCAGTTCGCCGTTCGGCCCGCTCATCTTCCCTCACCATCTGTCGGATCTCAGGTCGTCCTCCGTGCACCGGTGGGCACGTGCCGCAGCGCCCGTCCCGGCACCGCTCAACGGCGCGGTAGGCCGCGGCCGCTGACGGTGT
The DNA here is from genome assembly GCF_040681345.1 of Streptomyces sp. NPDC051776. NCBI lineage: Bacteria > Bacillati > Actinomycetota > Actinomycetes > Kitasatosporales > Streptomycetaceae > Streptomyces > Streptomyces sp. NPDC051776. The sequence goes on from NZ_JBFAYQ010000007.1 coordinate 51,598, forward strand.
AGGTGCTCCCTTCCCCGGCGGGCCGGTGCGACGTACGGCCTCGGCCGGATGTGGCAAGCCCGTGTGCGGTGACCACCGTGGCGAGTTCGACACGGGAGGCGAGGCCGAGCTTGGAGAGGATGTTGGACACATGGGTCTGCACGGTCCGGCGTGAGATGCGCAGGCGCACGCCCACGTCCGGATTCGACAGGCCCTGGGCGACGAGCGAGGCGACGGCCAGTTCGGTGTCGGTGAGGCTGTCCCAGCCGGTGGCGGGGCGGCCCCGGAGTCCGCGGTGGCCCCGGCGGACTCCCAGGGCCCGCAGCTTCGACGCGGCCCGCGTCGCGTCCCAGGTGGCATTCAGGTCGGCGTAGATGTCCATGGCGCGGTAGAGCATCACGCGCGCCTCGGCCAGCCGTTTCGCCCGGGCCAGTGTGGCGGCCGCGTCCTCGTAGTAGCGGGCGCGGAAGAGGACCCAGGGGAGCCGGTCGTAGTAACCGGCCGCTTCCAGAAGGGTGTCCGGGTCGTTGTCGAGCAGGCCGCGGCAGTGGGCGGCGATACCGCTCATGTCGTCCAGCCCCTCGTCCCCGTCACCCGCGGCCGCCTTGGACTCGATCGCGGCGGTCATCTCGCGGGCTGCTTCGGTGTTCCCCGTGGTCAGGGCGAGGCTCACCGCTCCGGGGGCGAAGAAGGCGAGCACCGAGCACAGCACCGTGGCCAGGCCCTGTCGGCTGGAGTCGAGGCACCGGCTCAGGGCACGCTCGGGAGCGCCTTCCGCCTCGTCCACGAGGCAGCCGGCCCAGGCGGCGAGGAACGCGTAGAACCGCCCGTCCGGCGACCCGTCCTGCACGGCGCCGATATCGGCGAGGTGCGCGCGTGCGGTCGCGAGGTCGTTGCGGTGCACGGCGATGACGGCGGCCAGACTGTGCAGGGCCCGGGGCAGCGACTGGTCGGAGGGTTCGAGACCGGCCTGGATCTCCGCCAGCGCGTCGTCCCACCGGCCGTCGGCGAACATCACGAGCGCCCGGGACAGATCGCACAGCGGTACGTGGTCCCAGAGCTGCTTGGCGACCTGCTGGCCCGCTCGCATCGCGTCGTCGGCCTCCTGCGTACGGCCCAGCGCCAGCAGACAGTGGCCGCGGATCATGTGCAGCGGAATCCGCTTGTCCACGGGGGCGTTGGACTCGTGCGCGATCCGCAGCGCCCGGTCGGCCAGGTCGAGCGCCTCGGGGGTGCGCCGCTGCAGATGGTGCAGCACGGCCAGGGTCTGGAAGGCGTCCGAGAGGGCGTTGACGTCGCCGAGTTCCCGGGCGTCCCGCTCGGCCTGGCGCGCCGTCCGCTCGGCACGTTCGAGCTCCCCGAGGGTCAGCAGTACGACGGAGCCGAACGCCTGGAGCCGTACGGTCTCGACCCGGGAGAGGGAGACGGAGCTCAGCGCGTGCTCGATCTCGGCCCAGGCGAGGTCGGGGTGGCCGGCCACGTACGGGGCGCGGGCCAGGATCCACCAGAGGGCGCCCTCGGAGGTGCGGTCCTGATGGTGGGCGAGCACCTGGCGCGCCTGGTCCTCGGCCTCCGCCGCCCGGCCCGAGCGCAGGAGGGCCGCGGCGAGGAGGATGCGCAGCCGGTATCGGCGGGGCTCGGCCGCATCGGCGTAGTCCAGCGCCCGCCGCAGCAGTTCGACCGTCATCTTCGGGATGGTCACCATGAGGTGCTCGCCGTGTCCGGCCAGCCAGTCGACCACGCGGGGGCTGCCCGACGGGGTTCCCAGACCGAGGTGCTCGGCGATCAGTTCCGGTGGTGCGGAGGTCCCGGCGAGCGCAAGGCCCGCCTCCAGGTGCAGTGCCGCACGCAGCGGTGCCGGCAGGTCGTCGTAGAGCGCCTGGCGGATCACGGTGTGCCGGAACCAGAACCGGCCGCCCCGCTCCGAGAGGACACCGGCGTCGCAGGCGTCGAGCAGGATGCCCAGCACGTCGGGCACGGGCCGTTCGGCGACGGCGGCCAGGTCCTCCACTGTAATCGCGGAACCGAGCACGGAGGCGACGCGCAGGACGGACAGCGCGTCGGAGGACATGAAGTCCAGCCGGTGCAGGACCGCGGCACCGGGCGACGGGCTGTCGGGGGCGAGCGTGGTCTCCGCCTCCCCGTCCCTGACCCGGATCTGGTCACCGGCCGTGAGGGTCTCGACCATCTCGGTGATGTAGAGCGGGTTCCCTCCGGCGTCCTTCATCAGGTGCAGCAGCCCGGGCCCGGGGCTGGCGCCGAGCATCTGGGTCACCAGTTCGCGGACCATGTCGTCGTCCAGGGGCTCCAGCGGCAGCACCGTGGCTCCCTGGGCCAGCAGGGCGCGGCGCAGGCGGTCGAGCTCCTTGCTTCGCGGGGGCGCGGTGCGGTAGGCGCCGACCAGCAGCAGGGGAAGCTGTCCGAGCGACTGGCCGAGCTCTCCGAGCACCCGCAGGCTGGCCCGGTCCGCCCAGTGCAGGTCGTCCAGCACGAGCACCAGCGGGCCCGACGCGCACAACTGGTCGACCTGCGCGAGGAAGGACTCCGCGAACCCGGCGTCGGCCGCGTCGACGCCCAGGGGCGCGCCGGACCATCCCTCGCCACGGATGAGCAGGCCGACGCCGGCCTCGTGGGCGTCACTGGGCGCGGTACGGCTCCCGAGGCAGCTGGAGATCGCCGCGAACGGCAGACCCTGCTCGATCTCTTCCGCGGCACCGCTGAGGACGCGCATTCCGAGGCGTTCCGCGTACATCCCCGTGAGATCCAGAAGCGCCGTCTTGCCGATCCCGGGCTCGCCCTCGACCAGCAGGGCGCGTCCCACGCCCCTGGACGCCTGGAGGACGAGCCGTTCCAGGTGGGCAGCCTCGACCCGTTCGAGCAGGCCTACGGGGAAGTCGCCCACCGCTGCCTCCCTCCGCCTGGAGGCCCATGTCTCAAGTGTGCGACGCCCGGGGTGCCTGCACCAGCGCCTGATCCGGGGACCGTACGGTCCGGCGTGAAGTCCCCTGCGGAACTGCCGTCCGCGGCGCCCGGACATGCGGAAACCGCGCCCGCCCCCCAGCGGCAAGAGATCATCGCGCGATTTCCTCCCTGGAGAGGAGCACTCCAAGCCCTCCGTTCACTGGCCGCCGTGGCGACGGGTTCCGGCTGGCCGAGCATGCGACGGGGGCGCGCGGGCAACATCCGCCAGATGGCGGATTTTTGCCCTCGGACGTCCGATGCGCCCTGCCATGGCCGGGGCCGTCGTCCGGGCTTCCGGGCATCGGCCCGCGTCCGCGCCGCGGAGAGCGGACGCAGGCTAGTCGCAGGAGCGGGCCGCCGTACAGGCCCCGTCTTCGAAGTCCGTCCATCCTGCCCGACCGTTTTCGCGCATGGCTCTCCTTTTTCGCGCATGGCTCTCCTTCCGGTCCGGGGCGGCATCACGGTCCGGGGCGGCATCACGGTCCGGGGCGGCATCCGGCCTGTACCGGCCGTCGGTACCGTCCGAATCCGGCGACCGACCGGGCATCAGGCCCTCCGGGAGCAGGGCCGGCTCCGCCGAAGGGCCCGCCAAGCCAGCTCCTGGACGCCCCGCATCGGACGGCTCACCGGGCGTTCCTGCACCCAGCTCCGGAACTGCTGGTCGGAGGTGGTGGATCGGACCAGCAGCCGGCGGATGCGGACCGGGTCGTCCCGTTCGGAGGAGTGGACGTTGCCCATGGCGCACGCTGCGGTGAAGCCCGCTTCCCGTACGGCCCGTCGCGTCGCGCGGCTGGAACGGCCGTGCGGATAGGCGAAGTGCGGCACGGCGTGGCCGACGAGGTCCTCCAGTTCGCGCTTGGACTCCGCGATCTCCCGCCGTACCGCGTCCAGGGTCACCGCCTCCAGATGCGGGTGCGTACGGGGATGGGCCCCGATGTCGAAGTCGGCCTGGTCCAGTTCGCGTATCTGCTGCGCGGTGAGCATGTCGGCAGGTGGCAGGAAGCCGTGCGCGGGCACGTCCGGGAGGACGGCGCCCGTCGTGACGAACACACTGGCCGGTGCATCGTGGCGGGCCAGCAGCGGTGCCGCGGCCGTGGCGAAATCGGCGTACCCGTCATCGAAGGTGATGACGGCGGCGCACTCCGGGACGGGCGGGCCGCCGCGGAGCGCGCTGACGAGCTGCCGCAGCGGGATGACGATTCTGCCCGCGTCCCTGATGAGGCGGAGCTGCCGGGCCAGGTCCCGGGGAGTGACGGCGTACGGGGCGGTCCACGCGGGTGGGTCGTCCGACACGGAGTGGTAGCAGAAGACGGGGAGAGTCCTGGCCATCGTTGCTCCTGGCGCCCGGGGGCAGTGCGTCACGCGCCTTTCTGGGGAGGTGGGAGCGGCCCGGTACGCGGCCGGTCGTACGCGGTCCTACGCGGTCGTACGCGGTCCTACGCGGTCGGTGCCTTCCGGGCCCCGTTCGTGCCGGGGTCCTGGCCCCGTTGGTGCCGGGGTCCGGCCGTGGTGCCGGGGCCCGGCCGTGGTGCCGGGCGGTTCCGTCGCGAGTCGGCACGGTGGCCGGTCCTTCGGTGGCGGGTGTCCCCGGGGGGTGGGGTGCAGGTCCGGTCCCCCCGGGGGGGCCGCTCATGCCGTTCGCGACACCTCCACCCTGCCGTCCGGCCCCCGCCGCCGCGTCCGCCCCGAGGAGTCCGTTTCCGTACACCTCGGGCAGTACGGAGACGGCCGTGCACCTCCCGGGGGAGGCACAGGGCAGCCGGGCCGGAGGGCGGGGCCGCGGTCATTGCTCGGCGCAGCGCTGCAGCACGTCGCAGGTGAGCTGGAACTCCTCCATCAACCGGCTCGCCTCGAAGAGCAGAACCCCGTACGGCCGGGTCGGTTCCGCCACTTGCAGCGCGTCCCGCTCGACGCACTCCGCCTTCCGCGTTCCGCCTACGGCACTCCTGGGCGCCGCGGATGCGCTCGCGGGGCGGAATCGGTGGTCGAGCCGCGCGTGCCCGCACGTGGGGCGTCACACCCGTACGTGGCCCGGCCACGAATCGTGGAAGGGGCACCCGCAGTCCTGCACCGCGGGCGTGAGCTCGTCGAGGCCGCCCGCCCGTCGCCGGCACCGCGCGGGGCCACCGCGCATGGTGGGGGCGCGCACACCCGGAGTCCGAACTATGGTGTCCCGTCACATGGGCCGGTGACCTGCGTATTTCTACGGTGTGGCGACACGGAACCCGTCCCCGTCCCCGCCCGGAAGTGGTGACCATGGCAGCCCCGGCCTCCGCGCCCCCGCCCCCCGGCTCGCTCCGCCGCATCGTGGCCGCGAGCCTCATCGGCACCACCATCGAGTGGTACGACTTCTTCCTCTACGGCTCCGCGGCCGCTCTCGTCTTCAACCAGCTCTTCTTCCCCGGCTCCGACCCGCTCGTCGGCACGCTGCTCTCCTTCCTCACCTACGCGTTGGGATTCGCGGCCCGGCCCATCGGCGCCCTCGTCTTCGGCCACTACGGCGACCGGCTCGGGCGGAAGAAGCTGCTCGTGCTGAGCCTGCTGCTAATGGGCGGCGCCACCTTCGCCATCGGCCTGCTTCCCACCCACGCCGCCATCGGCTCCGCGGCCCCCCTCCTCCTCACCGGGCTGCGCCTGGTCCAGGGCTTCGCGCTGGGCGGTGAGTGGGGCGGCGCGGTGCTGCTGGTCTCGGAACACGGAGACGCCCGGCGGCGCGGGTTCTGGGCCTCGTGGCCGCAGACGGGCGCACCGGCCGGGCAGTTGCTCGCGACAGGTGTGCTCTCCGCGCTGACCGCGGTGCTCTCGGACGGCGCATTCACCGCGTGGGGCTGGCGGATCCCGTTCCTGCTGTCCGGCGTGCTGGTGCTGGTAGGGCTGTGGATCCGGCTGTCCGTCGACGAGTCGCCCGTCTTCAAGGAGGCCCTCGCCCGCGCCGAGGCGCGCAAGGCGGCGCAGAGGGACTTGGTGGAGCAGTTGCCGCTCGTCGCGGTGTTCCGGTATCACTGGCGGGACGTGCTGGTGGCGATGGGCGCTCGGATGGCGGAGAACATCAGCTACTACGTGATCACGGCGTTCGTCCTCGTCTACGCGACCAGCCGCGCGGGTCTGGACAAGCAGACGGCGCTGGGCGCCGTCCTCATCGCGTCCGCCGTGCACTTCGCGGTGATCCCGCTCTGGGGCGCACTGTCCGACCGGCTGGGACGGCGCCCCGTCTATCTGCTGGGTGCGGCGGGCGTGGGCCTATGGGCCTTCCCGTTCTTCGCGCTCATCGACACGCAGAGCTTCGGCGGTCTGCTGCTCGCGGTGACGGTGGGGCTGGTCTTCCACGGTGCGATGTACGCGCCGCAGGCGGCGTTCTTCTCGGAGATGTTCGCAACGCGGATGCGGTACTCGGGGGCCTCGATCGGCGCGCAGTTCTCCTCGGTCGCGGCCGGAGCCCCGGCCCCGCTGATCGCCACTGCCCTGCTGGCCGACTACGGCAGCGCGACGCCGATCGCGCTCTACGTCATCGCGGCTGCGCTGCTCACACTGGTCGCGGTGGGAACGGCGCGGGAGACATGGCAACGCGACCTGGCGGCGATCGAGCCCGAGGCAGCGGCCGGTGGCGTCAAGGCGGCCGTCCCACCGGCCCGTACGGTCTGAGACCGCGGCCCCCCTGCCCCCACGTTCGACGGCTGCGCGGCCGGCTCCCCGCCGGGCCGCGCAGCCGCGCATCCGCGACCGCCGGCGGTCAGCGCTTGGGGCCGCTCCGGCTCGTGCTCTGCGCCTTGCTCTTCACGGCGCTCCTGGCGCCGGAGATGCTGCGCCTGGCCTGACCGGCCGCTTGCTTGGCCTGGCCCACCGCCTGCTTGGCCTTCCCCTTGGCCTGGCCGGCCATGCCGCGGGCACGCATGCTGTCGTCCCTGGTGACCTTGCCGGCCACGCCCCGGGCCCTGCCCTTCATCTTGTCGGCGGCGCCGCTGATCTTCCGCGCGGTGCCACTGGCCTTGCTCGCGGAGCTGCGGGCGCTCCCGCTCCGGCTCGAAGAAGTCGACCGGCTCGAGGAACTCGTCCGGCTTGAGGCGGTGGGCTTCTTGCTCGAGGCGGTGGGCTTCTTGCTCGAGGCGCTGCGTGCCGTGCCCGCAGAGCTCGACCGGCTCGCCGTGCTCCGCGTCTTGGAGGCCGTACTCGACCGGCTCGCCGTACTCCGGGTCTTGGACGCCGTACTCGACCGGCTCGCCGTACTCCGTGCCTTGGACGCCGTACTCGACCGGCTCGCCGTACTCCGCGCCTTGGACGCCGTACTCGACCGGCTCGCCGTACTCCGCGCCTTGGACGCCGTACTCGACCGGCTCGCCGTACTCCGCGCCTTGGACGCCGTGCCGGTCCTGCGTGCGGTGCCGTTGGACCTTCCCACCGTGCTGCCGGCCTTGCCGGCCGGGCTCTTCCGGTTACCGCTCTGGCCTCGCATGGAGCTCATGGAGCTGCCTCCTGTCGCGTTGAATTGGGACGGATTCGTCCGCAGTCCACGCTGCCGCAGGGTGTCCGGGCACGCACGCCGGGCGACGCCGTCAGCGGTCGACGGCGGTCGCCAGCCGGTGCAGCTTGAGGGCGAGCTGCACCTCCAGGGCGCGGGCGGGGGCTTGCCAGTCGGGGCCCAAGAGCCGTCCTATGCGTTCCAGCCGCTGGGCGACGGTGTTGACGTGCACGTGGAGTTCGTCCTTCGTACGGGCCGGGCTCATGCCGCAGGCGAAGTACGCCTCCAGGGTGAGGACGAGCTCGGTGCCCCGGCGCTCGTCGTACTCGGTGACGGCGCCGATGGTGCGCTGGACGAAGGCGCCCACATCGCGGCTGTCGGCGAGCAGCAGGCCGAGAAACCCGAAGTCCTCGGCGGCGGCGCCCTGTCCCGTCCGGCCGAGCAGGCGCAGCGCCTCCAGGCAGCGCCGGGATTCCGCGTATCCGGCGGCGACGGACCCCGGCCGGGTGACGGGCTCGGGCACCGGCGCGGACGCGCCGACCGTGACGGCATGGTGCACGGCGGTGCCGAGCTGCCGGGCGGCCTGCCGCGCGGTCGCGGCCGCGCTGCCGCCCTCCCGCAGCGGCAGCAGAAGGACGATGCCGCCGTCGCGCGCCGCGGCCAGCCCGTGCCGGGTGGCGGCCAGATGGGAGGCCGCGGACCACAGGCGTCGGCGGTCGGCGGTCTCCTGGCCGGCGGGCGTCGTCTCCGACGCCTCGGCGCGGGCGGAGAGGACCACGTGCTGCACGTCCAGGTCGGCGTCGAGCCGAGCGGCGCGCTCGCGCAGCAGCCGCGGGTCGCGATCGGCCGCGTCCAGCAGGTCGTCGAGGAGTTCACCGCGCACTCGCTGCTCGGCCTCACCGGCGGAGCGGCGGGCCAGCAGCAGCAGCGAGGTGACCATCGCGGCGCGCTCCAGTGTGCGCTGGTCGACCGGGTCGAGGCCGGGGTGCCCGTGGAGCACGAGGGCGCCGAGGAGTTCACCGCCCGCGGAGACGGCGGCCACCCGGTCGTCGCGATGGCGCACGGCGTGGCCGTCGGCGCGCGAGCGGTCGACGGCCTGCGCGGGCGCGGCGCCCGCCTCGGCGAACTCGACGGCGCCGTCCAGGACTTCGGCCACCGCATCGGCGACGTCCTCCACTCCCCCGCCGCGCAGTACGAGTTCGGTGAGCCGGTCGTGCACGCCGGATGCTCGCTCGATGACGCCGCTGCGGTCCCGGATGATCTCGTTGGCGGCCTCGAGTTCGGCGAGCGCGGAGCGGGTCTCGCCGAGCAGGTTCGCGGTGTCGATGGCGACGGCTGCGTGGGCGGCGAAGGACGCGAGCAGAGCGACCTGTTCGCGCTCGAATACACGGGCGCGCCGGTCGGCCGCGAAGAGCACGCCGATGACGCCGCTGCCGAGGACCAGCGGTACGCCGAGAATCGCCACCAGTCCCTCGTCCGCCACGCCCGCGTCGATGGTCCGGGTGTGCCGGAACCGCTCGTCGTCGAAGTAGCTGTCCGTCACGTACGGGCGTGAGGTCTGGGCGACGAGTCCGCCGAGCCCGTCCCCCATGCCGAGCCGCAATTGCTGGAAGCGGGCGGAGACCGACCCGTCGGTGACCCGCATATAGGTATCACCGGCCACGGGGTCGTTCAGGGTCATATACGCGACCTCGGTTCCCAGCAGCAAACGCGCGCGCTGCACGATCGCCTGCAGCACGGCATCGAGGTCCCGCAGCCCCGCGAGATCGTGTGCCGTCTCGTACAGCGCGGACAGTTCGGCCTCGCGGCGCCGCCGCCCCTCCAGTTCGCCCCGTACCCGCAGCGCGAGCAGTTTCCCGCTCTCCAGGGCGGCCACCTTCTCGGCAGGCGCCCCGTCGGCCCGGGCCCGCAGGACGGGGTGCTCGTACTCCTCCGCCGGGGCGCCGCGGGCGAGAAGCTCCAGGTATGGGGCTTCGGCTGCAGAGTGCTGCGTGCGGGGGCGGGCCATGGTCCCAGAGATACCTGCCGGGCCGCCGGATGTGCCAGTGGCCTGCGGCGGGTGCGCCATGGAGCCGTCCGCGTGACGCGCCTGCGCGGGGCTCCCGTCCGTATGGCTCCTGTCCGTACGGCTCCCGTCCGCACCGCTCCCTTCCGCGGGTTTTGCGCGGGGCCCGGCGCCGCCCCTCCCCGAGGGGGTCAGCGCGCGGTCCATCCGCCGTCGAGCGGGATCGAGGTGCCGGTGATGAACGAAGCCTGCGGCGAGCAGAGGTACGCGACCGCCTCGGCGACCTCCTCCGTCTCCACCAGCCGCTTCATCGCCGAGCAGGCGAGCAGCACCTCGGAGACGACGCGGTCCGCGGGAATGCCGTGCGCGGCGGCCTGGTCGGCGATCTGCCGCTCGACGAGCGGGGTGCGGACGTAACCGGGGCTGACGCAGTTGGATGTGACGCCATGGGGCGCGCCTTCGAGAGCGGCCACCTTGGAGAGCCCTTCGAGGCCGTGCTTGGCGGCGACATAGGCGGACTTGAAGGCGGAGGCGCGCAGTCCGTGCACGGACGAGATGTTGACGATCCGGCCCCACCCCCGCGCGTACATGTGCGGCAGCGCGCCGCGTACGAGCCGGAATGGCGCCTCCAGCATCACCTTCAGGACCGTGGAGAACGCCTCGGGAGGGAACTCCTCGATGGGGCTGACGAGTTGGAGACCCGCGTTGTTCACGAGGACGTCGGTGCCGGCCGCGGCCTGTTCCGCGGCGTCGAGATCGGTGAGGTCCAGGGTGTGCGGTTCGAGAGCTCCGGCCAGCCCGGCCGCCCCATCTGCGAGGGCGGCGAGCCCGTCGGCGTCCCGGTCCACGGCGCGTACTTCTGCCCCGGCTGCCGCCAGGCGCAGCGCGCAGGCGCTGCCGATGCCGCTTGCGGCACCGGTGACGAGCGCGGTACGGCCGACGAGGTCGAGGCCGACGGTGCGATGGTCCGGGCCGGGGGCGGGCCCTGGGTCAAGGTCTGGAGCAAGCCCGGGGCCGGGCGGGGAGGGCGCGGTCATGTGCGGAATCCTAGGGAGCGGGCGCGTCACCACCGATGTGGCGTTTGCACACAGTTCAGTGCGCGATGGTGGGGTCGAACCACGCGGGGCCGTCCTCCAGGGCCTGCTTGATCCGCATGCGGGCGAAGTCCTCGAGGTCGGGCAGCGCGTCCAGCGGGAACCACCGCACGTCCAGCGACTCCTCGTCGTTGACGCGCGCCTCGCCGCCGACGGCGCGGCAGCGGAACGTGATGTCCATGAATTGGCAGACGTCGCCATTGGGATAGCACATGGGCTCCAGCGCCTGGACGAGGACCACCCGCTCGGGCACGCAGTGCACCGCCGTCTCCTCCAGGACCTCGCGGACGGCGGTCCGTGCGGGCTGCTCGCCGGGTTCGCCGATGCCTCCGATGATCGACCACCGGCCCGTGTCCGCGCGGCGGCCGAGCAGCACGCGGCCGTCGTCGTCGAAGACGATGGCGCTGACGCCGGGGAGCCAGAGGAGCTGGTGGCCGGCCTTCGCACGCAGCTCACGGATGAAGTCGGGTGTCGCCATACCCCGAGCGTATCCGTAAGGCGCATTCCGTCCCTGCCGTCCCGCCTCTCTCACATACCGCACGGTTTCTTCGCAATGGCTCCACACGCCCGTGCCGCAGCCGTTACGGTGTGGCCAACCACGTGCCCGCGGGCGGCGTTTCCCCCCACCGCCGCGAGCGGCGCCCGTCTCAGGGGGGTTGACGGGATGGCGTCTGCCGCGAGGCCCGCCGTAGGGGAAGCCGCAGGCGAGAGGGGGAGCACGGGCGCCGCCGACGTGACGGGCGTGCTCGTCCTCGGCTGCTGCGCCGGCTGGGCGCTGATCACCGCTGCGGGCCGGGAGGCCCGTCCCGAGGGGGTGCTCCTCGCTCTGCTCGCGGTCGCCGCGGGGTATGCCTGCGGACGGATCGGCGGAGCGGTGCTGCCGGTCGCCGTACCGGCATGCGCGGCGATCACCGGAGCGGCCCTGGCGTACGCCGCTCCGTACGGGCTTCCCGGCGTCGCCGTCGATCCACCGCCCGGGCACACCGGCGCGCACGCGGCCCTGTTCGCCCTCGCCTCCGGTGCCGCGTGCTGCTCGGCCTGGGCCGCCAGGTCCCCCGCGGCGCGGTTGTGTCTACGGCTGCCGGCCGTCGCCATCGCCGGTGCCGCCCTGGCCGCGGGCTCGCCCGCCGGGTGCGTCGCCGCGGCTGTCGTCCTGCTGTGTTCGCTGGCCGCCGCGCCGATGCGCAGGCACCGGGCGACCGGACTGGCCGGGCTCGCCCTCGCCGGGACGGTCGTCGCGGGAGTGGCCTGGGCCGTCGCACAGGACGTGCTGCCAACGGGACTCGCGGTGTCGCTGGAGGGACAGCTCACCGAGCGGCGGGTCCTGCTCTGGCACGACGCGGCAGCCCTGGCCGCGGGGAATCCGGTGCTGGGCACCGGTCCCGACCGGTTCGGGGATCTGAGCCCCGCGGCGCAGGGCATCACGAGTTCGGGCGGCAAACCGCACTCGGCCGTACTGCAGCTCGCCGCCGAACAGGGGCTGCCGGGCTTGCTCCTCCTGAGCGCGGCTTCACTGTGGCTGCTGCACTCGCTGTGGCGCTCTCCGCGGTCGACGCAGGTGGTGCTCACGGCGGGCGCGGCGTTGACGGTCGTGGCCGCAGTGGCGAGCGTCGGCAACGCGTTGAGCTTTGCGCCGGTGACGGCCGGCGCGGGATTCCTCGCGGGTCTGGCCACGGCCCGCCCGCTCGGCGCCGCCCATGGGCCCACCGATGCCGAACCCGGCGCGGACACGGAGTCGGCCGCCGGACCCGACGCAGAGCCCCGGGTCACGGCGGGGCCGTTGCATGCGGCCCCTTCGTCGCTGCCGGGCAGCAACCCCCTGAGCAGGGGGCACGTGGATTGGGAGCCTGCAGGTTCCCTGGATCCGTAAGACGTCAGGCCTGAGCCGTTGGGCGCGTCTGGGCCATTCGGACGATGCGGTCCCGGATCACGCGCACCGCGTCCTCGGCGTCGTCGACGGTCACCGTGAAGATGCGGCCGTCCCCCAGCCGTACGACCAGGCCCTCGCCACGGCGTACGACCACGGCCGTGCCCTTCTCCGGGCGCCAGCGGTAGCCCCAGCCGCCCCATTCGTGGGGAGTGACGCGGGGCGCGAAGTAGGCGCCGACCACGTTCTCCATCGGGATCCGGCGGCGCGGCAGACCGACGTGGCCGCAGCGCACCTCGACCGCATCCGCGTCGACTCGCACATGGACGTGCACAAAGGCGAGCGTTCCGAACAGGATCAGCAGGCCGGTCGCCACGCACCCGATGACGGACATCAGAAGCGGGGCGATGCTCGACGTCCAGGGGGAGTCCACGGCGAGCTCGATCCCGAGGGCCATGCAGGCGGCGCCGAGAGCGGCGAGAGGCCACTGCGCGCGGTTGATCGCACGCCCGGTCCAGACCTCCGGGACGCCCTCTGCCGCGCGGGATGCGCCGTGACGGTGGTCCCTCATGGACGTGAGAGTACCTGTGATCGCCGGGGGGAGCAGGGTGTCGTCACCGACGACTTTCCGTGCCCGGCCCTGTGCGATCAAGGTGCGGCGGCCTCTGGTCCCGGGACCCCGCGGCGCGCTCGATCTACCGGGGTGCGGGGCTCGCGGCTGTCAGCGCGCGCCCCTCGGCGTACGCCAGGGCGGCGCTGGGGAGAACGGCTTCGTCGCCGCTGAGGATCACCGTCAGCCCCTCAGAGGGTGCGGCGGCGGGGGCGGGCTCCGCGCCGATCCGGCGGAGCGCCTGTGCGGCCACGGCCCCGGCGGAGCCGTGCAGCGCGACCGTGTGCCGCCCCGGCTGCTGTACGGCGGCACGGATCCGTTCGGCGACCAGCTCGTAGTGGGTGCAGCCCAGCACCAGGGCTTGGATCCCCCCGGGCGTGCCGTCGGCGGCCGCGGCGATCGCCGCGGCGATCGCCCGCTCGTCCGCGCGCTCCACGGCGTCGGCGAGCCCGGGGCACGCGACCTCCGTGGTCACCACCCCTTCGGCGAAGTCCGCGATCAGCCCGCGCTGATAGGCGCTGCCGGTGGTCGCGGGCGTGGCCCAGATGGCGACGGGCCCTCCTGTCGCGGTCGCCGGCTTGATCGCCGGGACCGTACCGATCACCGGCAGGGCGGGCTCGAACTCCGCGCGCAGCGCGGGCAGGGCGTGCACCGAGGCGGTGTTGCAGGCGACGATCAGCGCGTCCGGCCGGTGCCCGGCCGCGGCACGCGCGCAGGCGAGCGCGTGGGCGGTGACGTCCTCTGGGGTACGCGGCCCCCACGGCATGCTGCGCGGGTCCGAGCTGAGGATCAGAGAGGCATCGGGGCGCAGCCGCCGGACAGCGGCGGCAGCAGGCAGAAGTCCGAGCCCGGAGTCAATCAGCGCGATCTTCACCCGGCAAACCCTATGCGATCGGGTCTCAGCCCCACCCCGCGGGCCGGGAACCGCCGGGATTTCCGCGATCGATTCGGACGGCGACGGGTCGACCGTTCAGGCCCGTGACCACGCAACTGTTTCAGCAGGTGCGCCGACGACCGCTGAACCGGCGACCGTACGAGGCCCTGGCGGGTGCCGGGGCTGCCACCACTGCGGGTGGCGGGGAGCCGTTCACTGCGGGTGGCCGGGGGGGCCGTTTTCGGACCGTGACCAGGCAGCCGCTCCGGCGGGGCGGCCCTTTCGGGCCCGCGCGGGGGAACCGCTCCCCCTCATCGGCCCGGGGGCCTGGCGCGCGCCCCGGTCCTGCCGCGTCGCGGCGGTGGGTGCGGGCCGACCGGGGGCCGCCGTCGTCGTTGCCCGCGAAACGCCCCTGCACAGCGGGGGCGTGGCCGGTGCCGTCCGGCAGACTGCCCGCGTGAGCGCATGGACGTGGATCGCTGCCGGATCGTTCGGCGTGTGGGTGTGGCTGCTGCTCGGGCACGGGGGCTTCTGGCGGACCGGGCTGCGCCTGCCGGAGGGGCCCACGGAGGGCGTTGCGGATGCATGGCCGTACGTCGCCGTGGTCGTACCCGCACGGGACGAGGCCGAGGTGCTCCCCCGCAGCCTGGGCTCCCTGCTCGCCCAGGACTACCCGGGCCGCGCCGCGGTGTTCCTCGTCGACGACGGCAGCACCGACGGCACCGGGCGCATCGCACGCGAACTGGCCGCCGCGTCGGGCGGTCTGCCGCTGACGGTGTCCTCCCCGGGCGAACCGGAGCCCGGCTGGACCGGCAAGCTGTGGGCCGTGCGGCACGGCATCGCGCTCGCCCGCGCACAGGACGCCGCCCCCGGCTATCTGCTGCTCACGGACGCGGACATCGCCCATGCCCCGGACAGCCTGCGGGAGTTGGTGCGTGCGGCGCGTGCGGGGGACCTCGATCTGGTGTCGCAGATGGCGCGGTTGCGCGTCGCGACCGCCTGGGAGCGGCTGATCGTCCCGGCGTTCGTGTACTTCTTCGCCCAGCTCTATCCCTTCCGGCGGGTGAACCGGCCCGGGGCGCGGACGGCCGCGGCGGCGGGCGGTTGCGTTCTGCTGCGCAACGACACGGCGGCCCGTGTCGGCGTTCCGGCGTGCATCCGTCAGGCGGTGATCGACGACGTGGCGCTTGCGCGTGCGGTCAAGCGCGGCGGCGGTCGGATCTGGCTGGGGCTGGCGGACCGGGTGGACAGCGTGCGGCCCTATCCACGGCTGGGCGAGCTGTGGCGCATGGTGTCGCGCAGCGCGTACACCCAACTCCGCCACAGTCCCCTGCTCCTGGCGGGGACCGTGGCGGGTCTGTCGCTGGTCTATCTGGCGCCCCCGGTCGCTCTGGTGGGCGGCGCACTGCACGGGAGGCCGGTCGCGGCGGTGACGGCCGGTGCGGCGTGGGCGGTGATGAGCGGCACGTATCTGCCGATGCTGCGCTACTACGGGCAGCCATGGTGGTCCGCGCCCCTGCTGCCCTTCGTCGCCGGCCTCTATCTCCTGATGGCACTCGACTCGGCCCGGCAGCACTACCGTGGCCGGGGCGCCGCCTGGAAAGGGCGGACCTACCCCCGCCCGGAGCGGCGGGGGCAGCCCGTACCGCACGAGCGGACACCAGCGGCCCGGCGTTCGCTCCGCGCCGCGGACGGCACCGCGGACGAGGGCCGGGCCCACTGATCCGTCATGGGCCGAGCGCCCCGAGCCGCCGGATCCCGAGCGGACCGCCGCAAGCCGCTGGATCCCGACCCGGCGGAGGGTGAGTGGACGGGCCCGTCACTTACGGCCGGGAGTCCAGTTCATGCCCCAGCCGTAGGCGTAGTCGACGGTCCGCTGCGGGCTGACGCCGCGCTCGGGGACCAGATAACGAGCCTCCCGCTGGACCACGAGGTCCCCGCCCCCGGCGTTGGTGATGAGCGCGAGCGCGCACACGGTGGAGGGGACCGTGCACTCGTCAAGGGAGAAGTCGACCGGTGCGCCGTGCTCGGGCTGCAGCGTGACGGTGGCGTGCAGGTCGGCGAAGCTGCGGGCGCCCTCGTAGATCGTGACGAAGATCAGGATGCGCCGGAACCAGTCCTTGTGGTCGAGGTTCACCGTGAGGTTTTCACCGGAGGCCATGGCTCCGGTGCGGTCGTCGCCGTCGAGGTGGATGAACGGCGGCTGGTGCAGGGACCCGAACGCGTTGCCGAGAGCCTGTACGACACCCTTGCTGCCGTCGGACAGCTCGTACAGCGCGCAGAGGTCGAGATCGAGGTCGGAGTGCATGGCCATGGCCCGGCCGAGCTTGCTCCCCCAGCCCTTGAACTGCTTGTGCACCTGCCAGTTGAGGTTGACGCGCAGCGCACCGGACGTGCCGCCCTGCTTGGTGAGGGACACCGACGGCGCCTGCTTGGTGAGGGTGACTTTCGACAGGCTCACCGGGGCCGCGGCGGTCGGCGGGGCCGGCGGCCGCGCGGGCACCGGGGGCTGGACGGCCGGAGCGGGAGCTGGTGCAGGTGCAGGAGCCGGTGCAGGTTCCCGTACGGTCCGCGCCGCGGGGGGCGGGGCGGTGGCCGGAGCGGGAGCAGGTGCCGGAGCGGTCTGCGGTTCGTCGACCGTGATCCCGAAGTCCGTGGCCAGCCCGGCCAGTCCGGTGTCGTACCCCTGCCCGACCGCACGGAACTTCCACGCTCCCTGCCGGCGGTACAGCTCCCCCAGCACGAAGGCCGTCTCGACCGTCGCGTCATCGCTGTCGAAGCGCGCCAGCTCCGCGCCGCCGGCCGCGTCCAGCACCCGGATGGAGAGGCCGGGCACCTGCCCGAACGTGCCCCCGTCCGCGGACGCGGCCAGGACGACCCTGTCCACCGCAGGCTCGACCCTGGCGAGGTCCACCGACAGGGTGTCCGTGACGCCGCCGCTGCCCGAGCTCTTGCCCTCGTGGCGCACGGCCCCCGACGAGTGCGCCGGCTGGTTGTAGAAGACGAAGTCCGCGTCCGAGCGGACCTTTCCGGACGCCTGGAGGAGCAGGGCGGAGGCATCGGCGTCCGGGACCCCGGCGCCGGTGTGCCAGCCCAGCTCGACGCGCACCGAAGCTGCCGGAATCGGAACGTTGGTGCCCTTGCGCATCGCCATGCTCTTCCCCCTCGCCGTCCGCCGGAAGCGGTGTCAGGTCCGCCCGGAAGTCCCGGGGCTCGATATGTCCGGGACCAACCTAGAGCCCTGCACCCGCCGTGCGGTACGGAGAGAGCGCGCGCCAAAGGGGGTGCGCCCCCCTTGCCAACCCCGGGTAACCTGCGCGGAACTCGGCCTTTACGCAATTTCCCCGCGGCGAGAAGCCCTATTTCCCCGTCTTCGTTCGCATTGGCGCGCCACCGCCACTCCGAACCCGAGAATCAACCCTCTTATCGGTCTCCCCAACCAGCACATCGTGGGCTTAACTTTGGGGCATGACCTCCCCGCGCTCCACCTATGGCGGCGGTTACTACTCCGCGCCCCCCTTCCCGGACACGCCGATCTACGACAGCCTCGTCGCCGAGCGCGGCACGCCGCAGATCGCCCCGATCCGGGTGCCGTCCGCGTACGAGACCGGCAGTCACCTGCCGGCGCTCCCGTCGGCGCTGCCTGCCCTCCCGGCCGGCCCCTCCCAGCACCCCCAGTCCTCGTACGGCTATCCGCAGGCCATGCCGCAGCCCACCCCGCTGCAGCACGCCCCGGCGCCGTACATCCCCCAGCAGGCCACGGGCCCGCGCGGGTACCCGGGGCCGCAGCAGCACCCCATACCCCCCGGCGGCACGGGCTACGACCACATGCGTCCGGCCACGCCGCGCCCCGCCCCCGTCCGTCCCGCGCCCGCGCAGCGGCCGCCGCAGGCCCAGCGTCCGGCACCGGCCGCGTACGACGACCCGTACGGGCGGCAGTACCAGAGCCGTCCCTATCCGCCCCGGGGTTACTGACCCGGTCGGCAAGGGCCGCGAACCGCGCGAACGGTCGTGAGCCGGGCCTGACGCCTGCCCGCGTCTCCCCCGGTTCGCCGAAGAGCCGTCCGCCGGTCCGGCTGTCCGACCGGACTGGCAAACTGGGTCCATGCCGAACACAGTGCTCAGCTCGGTCCATCTCTATCCGGTCAAGTCGGTGGCGGGGTGCGCCCGGAGCGAGGCGGTCGTGGAGCCGTGGGGGCTCGCCGGGGACCGCCGTTGGCTGCTGGTCGAGCCCGACGGACGGTTCGTGACCCAACGGGAGCATCCGCGGCTGGCGTTGGCCTCGGCCACGCCGCTGCCCGATGGCGGAATCGAGGTCGCCGCACCGGGCAGGGAGCCGCTGGCCGTTGACGTGCCGGAGCCCTCCGCCACCACGGTCGTGGAGATCTGGCGCGACAAGGTCGAGGCGGTGCCGGCCGGTCCGGCGGCGGGCGCGTGGTTCAGCGACTGGCTCGGCACCGAGGTGCGGCTGGTGCATCTCGACGAACCCGCGCGCCGGCGGCCGGTCGATCCGCAGTACGGGCGCCCCGGCGAGACGGTGTCGTTCGCTGACGGCTTTCCCCTGCTGGTCACCACCGCGGCGTCCCTCGACGCCCTCAATTCCCTCATAGCGCAGGGCGACCACGCCGACGAGGGCCCGCTGCCGATGAACCGATTCCGTCCCAGTGTCGTCCTTGATGGTGCGACCCCTTGGGCCGAGGACGGCTGGATCCGGCTGCGCATCGGTGAGATCTCCTTCCGGGTCGTGAAGCCCTGTGGCCGCTGCGTCATCACCACCACCGACCAGCGCACCGCCGAGCGCGGCAAGGAGCCCCTGCGGACCCTCGCCCGCCACCGGCGGTTCGACGACAAACTGGTCTTCGGTCAGAACCTGATCCCGGAAGGTACCGGTACGATCCGGGTGGGCGACCCGGTCGAGATCGAGGGCTGACCTGCAAGCCGGGTGCGGACCAGGGGGCACGGGGCGAACCGGGGACACAGGGTGACGTTGCTCTCTCATGGCGCGTTCCGGGCATGTACCGCGCTCCATGCGGTAGTCGGTCAGTCGGAAGGGGGTGCGTGACCATGCGAGCGATGGCCGGAGTCTGGCGTTGGTGGCGCAACCCCCTGCGTCGGCGGACCGACCTGTTCGAGTCCTGGGTCGCGCTCCTCGCCGCCCTGTTCATCGCCGTTGGCGCTCCGGCGGCCGTTCTGACCGTGGCCTCCCTGGTCCAGGACTCGTTGGCGCAGACCGTCCGCGCGCAGAACGAGCATCGTCATCTCGTCCCGGCGACGGTGGTCCGGCTGCTGAAGCAGCCGCCCGTCGACCCCGACCCCGAGACCTCGTCGGCCCGCGACGCCCGGCACCGCGTGGTCGCCGCCTGGACCGCACCCGACGGGAGCGTGAACACCCGCCCGGTCGGGGCCCCTCGCGCGGTGACGCCCGGCGACCGGTTCCGCATCTGGATCGACGACCACGGCCGCCCGGTGAACCGCCCCATGGACGAGTCCGCCGCCGCCTCGCACGCCGCGCTCGCCGGTGTCGGGGCCGGTGCCCTGACCGCGGGCCTGGTGGAGGGCGCGCGTCGGCTGGCCGTCTGGCGCATCCTGCACCGGCGTTACGCGGAGTGGGACCGCGCCTGGGAGCGAGCCGGTCAGGACTGGGGCAGGACGGGCACAGGCAGCTGACCCGGCAACTCTTCCCCGTCACGCGCGCTACGGTGGAGCGCCGGTACAAGCCGTACCCGGTCGACACTCGCACGAGGTGGGGGCACAGCAGCAGCATGGCACCACAGGGCACGGTCCAGGTGACGCACACCGGCACGTCGCGGTGGCGGCGCCGTACAGGCGAGTACGCCTCCCTCGCCGCGGCCCTGGAGGCCGCCGGGGACGGTGATGTGCTCACCGTCGCCCCCGGCACGTACCGCGAGAATCTGGTGATCCAGCGGGCGGTGACCCTTCGGGGCACGGACGGCACCCGCGGAGCGGTGCGCATCGCCCCTGCCGACGGCGTGGCCCTGACCGTCCGCGCCTCGGCCACCGTCCAGAGCCTGCACCTGGAGGGGCAGGACTCGGCCGCGCCCGCGCTGCTGATCGAGGACGGGACACCGGAGTTGGCGGATCTGCGGGTGGCCACGCGTTCGGCCGCCGGCATCGAGGTCCGCGGCGGCGCCCGGCCCATCGTGCGCCGCGCTTCCGTCGACAACCCCGGCGGGATCGGCATCGCCGTCGTCGACGGCTCGGGCGGTGTCTTCGAGGAGTGCGAGGTGGTCTGCGCCGGCCAGTCCGGTGTGGCCGTGCGCGGCGGCGCGCACCCGCGCCTCGAGCGCTGCCGGATCCACCACACCTCCGGTGCCGGGCTGGCGCTGACGGGCGAGGGCAGTTCGCTGGAGGCCATCGGCTGCGAGGTGTACGAGATCAAGGGCGCGGGAGTGCAGCTCGCCTCGCGGGCGGCCGGGCACCTCACCGACTGTACGGTGCACCGGACTTCGGCCGACGGCCTCACCCTCGACACCGACGCCGTGCTCACCCTCTCCGACTGCGAGATCCACGACATCCCGGAGAACGCGGTCGATCTGCGTTCCCGCTCGGTGCTCACGCTGACCCGCAGCACCGTGCGCCGTTTCGGGCGCAACGGCCTGTCCGTCTGGGACCCGGGTACGCGGGTGGACGCCAACCAGTGCGAGATACACGACAGTACGGGCGACTACCCGGCCGTCTGGGTCAGTGACGGCGCGGTCGCGGTGCTCGACAACTGCCGGGTGCACGACGTACCGGACGCGTTGTTCGTCCTCGACCGCGGCTCCCGCGCCGACGTTGTCGACAGCGACATCTCGCAGGTCCGCAACACCGCGGTGTCCGTGAGCGACGGGGCCACCGCCCAGCTCGACGACTGCCGGATCCGGGACGTGACGACCGGCGCCTGGTTCCGCGACCACGGCAGCGGCGGCACCCTCGCCGCCTGCACGATCGACGGCGCGGCCACCGGCGTCGTCGTCACCAAGGGCGCCGACCCGACGATCGAGCGCTGCACGGTCACTTCCCCGGCCGAGGCGGGCTTCTACGTCTCCGCGGGAGGCCGGGGCACCTTCCACGGCTGCCGGGTGACGGGCAGTTCGGGCTACGGCTTCCACATCATCGACGGCTGCCGCACGACGCTGGCCCGCTGCCGTACCGAGCGGTGCGCCCGCGGCGGCTACGAGTTCGCCGAGGACGGCCCGCTCCGCGATGGCTGCACGAGCGACGAGAGCACCCAGCTCACCACCACGCCGCCGGTTCCCGCTGCCGCGCCCGCCGAGACGCGTACGGCCGGGCTGCTCTCCGCGGTGCCCGAGCAGTCCGCCGCGCCCGGGGACCCCTCCGCGCGAGCCGGCGGTGAATCCGCCTCCGAGGTGCGGGAGTCGGCCGCGGTACTGACCGAACTCGACGGTCTGGTGGGCTTGGAGAGCGTCAAGCGCGAGGTCCGGGCGCTCACGGACATGATCGAGGTCGGGCGGAGGCGGCAGCGCGCGGGCCTCAAGGCGGCTTCCGTGAAGCGCCACTTG
Source organism: Streptomyces sp. NPDC051776 (assembly GCF_040681345.1). Taxonomy (NCBI): domain Bacteria; kingdom Bacillati; phylum Actinomycetota; class Actinomycetes; order Kitasatosporales; family Streptomycetaceae; genus Streptomyces; species Streptomyces sp. NPDC051776. The sequence goes on from NZ_JBFAYQ010000007.1 coordinate 72,967, forward strand.
GTCTTCACCGGCTCCCCGGGCACCGGCAAGACCACGGTGGCCCGGCTCTACGGCGAGATCCTGGCCTCCCTCGGCGTGCTGGAGCGGGGGCATCTCGTCGAGGTGTCGCGTGTCGACCTGGTGGGCGAGCACATCGGTTCCACCGCGATCCGCACCCAGGAGGCGTTCGACCGGGCGCGTGGCGGGGTGCTGTTCATCGACGAGGCGTACGCCCTCTCCCCCGAGGACTCCGGACGGGACTTCGGCCGGGAGGCCATCGACACGCTGGTGAAGCTGATGGAGGACCACCGGGACTCGGTCGTGGTGATCGTCGCCGGCTACACCTCCGAGATGGAGCGTTTCCTGTCGGTCAACCCCGGTGTGGCATCCCGCTTCTCACGCACCATCAGGTTTGGGGACTACTCCCCCGAAGAGCTGCTGCACATCGTGGAGCAGCAGGCGGAGGAGCACGAGTACCGCATCGCCGAGGGTGCGGCGGAAGCGCTGCTCAAGTACTTCACGGTGCTTCCCAAGGGGCCGGCGTTCGGCAACGGCAGGACTGCCCGCCAGACCTTCGAGGCCATGGTCGAGCGACATGCCGGCCGGGTCGCCCAGGTCGTCGACCCCAGCACGGACGACCTGACGCTCCTCTACTCCGAGGACCTCCCGGAGACGTCCTGATCCGGCGCCGGCGCCGGCGGCTCGGCGGGCAGTGACGGGGAGGCCCCTGCTGCCTGCCCGGCCGGGGCGCCGGCGTCGGCCGCGGTCCCGCGCTGCTGCGGCACTTCCGGCAGCCGGGCGAGGAGCCCCGCGCGCTCCTCTCCGAAAACCGGGTCCGCCTGGTACTCGCCGTGCCCCAGGATCGGTGCGGGGAGCGGGTGCTGGGCCGTCCGGCCGTAGGCGAGCGGGTCGCGCAGCGGGCCGCGGTCCACCTGCGGCTCCTCTTCCGCCCGGGGCAGGACGGCCCCGCCGATGGGGTCGGTACGGCGCCACAGGTTGCGCCAGCAGTGCACCTCGCGGTGGAGCGCGCGCAGGGGCCGGGGGCCGAAGTAGGCCGGGAACCAGCGTCCGTAGAGCCGCTCCAGTGGCGAACCGTAGGTCAGCAGGGCGACACGGCGCCGGGTGCGCCGGTCGAGCTGCCAGACCGCCGCCGCGGCGAGGACGCTGCCCTGGGAGTGCCCGGAGATCACCAGCCGGCCGCCCGTGCTCTCGGTCCAGGTGGACATCCGCCACGAGAGATCCGGGACGGCCCGCTCGGCGTAGCAGGGAGGCGCGAACGGGTGCGCCGCGCGCGGCCAGAACGTGCCGACGTCCCAGAGGATGCCGATGGTGCGGCGGGCGCCCTGGTCGCGGTAGGCGCGCCGGCCCAGCGCGATGAGCAGTATGAACACCAGGCCCACCAGCCAGGAGCCGAGCGCCTGGGCCGTCTGGGCGGTCGCGGCGATCAGACCGGGCGCCCCCTCCCCGGCTTCCCCCGGCACCTCCCCGGTCGTCCATGCGCCGAGGACGGCGCCACCGCCGAGGACGAGCGTGATGACGGCGGTGATTCCGACGAACCAGGGCGCGCAGTCGGTGAGTTCGGCCGCGGCGAGGGTGCCGGCGATCCTGCGGCTGCGCGAGGTGTCCTCCGGTTCGCCCGGGTGACTCGCGCGGACACCGGGGAGCTCCCGCCGGGCACCCCGCCAGGTGCGTCGTACGAAGAGACCGGCCAGGACGAGCAGGGCGAGGAGAAGCACCGGGATGACGGCGGCCTGCCAGGACAGTACGACCGGCGGACCGTCGATGGGCCCGTCACCCATGCCCGGGGTGCCGTTGTCGTCCAGCCAGTCCGCGACCCGCTGGGCCACGCCCCCGGACATCAGGCTGCCGAGTGCGCAGGCGAGCATCGCGACCGCCGCGCCGCCGAGGCCGCGCAGCGCGGCCCGGTCGTCGGGGGCGCCGGACCGCAGCCGCCAGGCGGTGGCGGCGATGGCGAGGACGAGGGTGCCTTGTACGAGGGCGATGACGCCGAAGGTCTCGTCTCCCGGCAGCAGCCCGTTCGAGGTCCAGCCGGGGCGCGACCATGCGGCGTGCACGACCGCGACGCCGAGCACGCCGAGCGCGGCGCCGGGGAGGTAGCGCACGACGGCCCGGTCCAGCCGGTCGTCCGGATCGGTCTCGCTGCGCCCTCTGCTGCACACCACCCAGACGACGAAGGCCCCGGACCCGACCAGCGTGATCTCCAGGGCCCAGCCGACGGCGTCCAGCGCCGCGCTGCCGCCGGGCTTGCGGTCGAACCGGGTCGCAGCCGCGGCGAGGGCCGCGGCGACGGTCAGGAATCCGGCGGCGGTGTGGGCGGCGCGCAGCCGGGCCACGAGGCGCCGGCCGTACCAGAAACCGGGAAGGCACAGGGCCGGCCGGGCGCCGGCTTCGGGGTCGTCCTCGCGTACGGGGCGGCGCACCGGCGGCTGGGACTCGTACGCGCTCCAGGTGCGGTGCGAGAGCCACCACAGCAGCCCGGTGAGAGCGGTGGGCACGAGCGCGGCGAGTGCCAGTCTGCGGCCCGGCGCACTCCACCAGCCGCCGTGGCCGGCGGAGAGGAAGCCGAGCCAGGACTTGTCGCGCGCGCAGTCCGCGGCTCCGGCGCACTGCCAGGCGACCAGGTCGAGCGCGACCTCGCAGGCGGCCGCGACCAGCAGAACGGTGAGGCTGAGGGAGACCAGCCGGACCAGCACCCCGTAGGTGCGTAAGGAGGCGCTGCGGCCGGTGGCGGCGGGCCGCATCCAGTGGGCGAGATTGGCGACCATGAAGGGCAGCAGGACCAGCCAGAGGGCTCGGGCGCTGTTGCCGGAGGTCAGATTGCACCAGGAGTACGCCTCGGCGACCGGCCGGTCCTGGTACTCGGCGGGGCGTGCCTCGGCGTCGGCGTCCTCGCGGCGCCGGTAGATGCCGGCCGTCTCGTCGCCGGTGACCCGGACGACACTGGGGTCGTCGAGCATTTCCTGCGGCGTGGTGCCGCCGACGCCGTGAACCAGGAGTTCGAGGGCCAGCGGCGGCCCGGCTCCGCGCTGTGCAACGGCCTTGCCCATCGCCTCGGCTGTGCCCGGCTCCATGGCCGCCGCCATTGCGCCCCCCGATCGTTCCGTGTCCCCCAAGGATCCTGCCAGCGCTGCCGGATGCGCGCCAGGCCACTCGTCACCTGTGCGTGGGAGGATGAAGGCGGACGGCCTGAGGGATCGGTCGGCGAAGGGACGGGCCGGGGTGGACGACAACCAGAACCTCCTCGCGGAGCAGCGGCGGGCCCTGATCGTGGAAGAGGTCCGGCGTCGTGGCGGGGTGCGGGTCAATGAGCTGACCCGCAGGCTGCGGGTGTCGGACATGACGGTCCGTCGGGATCTGGACGCCCTGGCGCGCCAGGGCCTGATCGAGAAGGTGCACGGCGGTGCGGTCCCGGTCGCGGAGGCGAGCACCCACGAGCCGGGGTTCGAGGCGAAGTCCACGCTGGAGTTGACGGCCAAGGAGGACATCGCGCGGGCCGCGGCGCCGATGGTGGCGCCGGGCAGCGCGATCGCCCTCTCGGGCGGCACGACGACCTTCGCGCTGGCGCACCATCTGCTCGATGTGCCGGATCTGACGGTGGTGACCAACTCCGTCCGGGTGGCGGACGTCTTCCACGCGGCTCAGGGGCCGGCCGGGCGGACGGGCAAAGGACTGCGCCCCGGCCCGCCGGTGGTGGTGTTGACGGGCGGGGTGCGGACGCCGTCGGACTCCCTGGTGGGGCCGGTGGCGGACCAGGCGATCCGCTCGCTCCACTTCGACCTCCTCTTCCTCGGGGTGCACGGCATATCGGTGGAGGCCGGGCTGTCCACGCCCAACCTCGCCGAGGCGGAGACCAATCGGCGGCTGGTGCGGTCGACGCGGCGGGTGGTGGTGGTCGCGGACCACACCAAGTGGGGGACGGTGGGGCTGAGTTCGTTCGCCTCACTGGGCGAGGTGGACACGCTGGTGACGGACCGCGGGCTCCCCGACGAGGCCCGGGAAGAGGTCAAGGAGCACCTGGCGCAGCTGGTGATCGCCGGTGAATACGGACCCGGCGACGACATCTGACTTTACGTCAGCTACCGTTGGTCCGCGCACCGCGGCCTGACCCCGAGGAGGTATCGGACCCATGGCGCATCCGCTGCGCGCCGTCACACTCGACTTCGTCGACTCCGCTCCGCTGAGGCTGGTCTTCACCACGGAGGCCGTCTCACCTCCGGAGGCCGTCTTCCGCGGGCTGGCCGACATCCCGGGCTGGCCGGACTGGTTCGACGCGGTGGCGTACGCCCGGCCGACGGACGACGGTGCGGGCAGGGAGATCCGTCTCAAGGGCGGGGTCCGGTTCCTGGAGACGATCATGGCGGAGGATCGCGCGGAGCGCTACGCGTACCGCATCGACCGGTCCAACGCCCCGGGGCTGCATGCCCTGTTGGAGGAGTGGCGGCTCTCACCGTCCGGCACGGGCACGCGCGTGCGGTACACCTTCGCCGTGGACGGCACGGCCGTGCTGCGGACGGCCCTACGGCTCGGCCGCCCGGGGCTCGGGCATGCGTTCCGCCGTGCGGTCCGCGCCCTCGACCGGCGGCTTCAGGCGGGCTGACGCCCGCCCCGCCTTCACGGTCCCGCCGGCCCCCCGTCCGGGCCGCGGCGCCCCACGCCGTGGCACCTGCGGCCCGGTGGGCGTCAGGCCCGCCGGTTGATGCGCAGCTCGAAGACATCCGGTACGTGCCACTCCGCGGAGACCATCGCCGGCCGCCCGGTGGCGTCGACATCGGTCTGGTCGATGTGCTGGAGCGGTGCACCCCGCCGTACGCGGAGGATGCGGGCGAGACGGGTGTCGGCCACCACCGGCAGGAGCCGCGCCGTCGCCTGGCGCACGGTGTGGCCGTGGGCGGCGAGCATGGCGTGCAGAGACGGTTCGATGCGGTCGAGTTCCACGTCCGGCACGAAGGCGCGCGGGATCTGGTCGACCGAGTAGACGACGGGGCGGTCGTCTGCGGTGCGGACCCGCTCCACCCGCAGGACCTCCAGGCTCTCCGAGCCGGAGACCAACCGCTCCGCGATGTCCGCGGGGGCCGTGCAGAAGCGGGCGTCGAGGATCCGTACCCCCGGCTCGGCACCCGCCGCGGCGATCATCCGGGTGTAACTGAGACTGGCGTCCAGAGCGTGCTCCCGGCGCGGCACTCGGGTCACATACGTACCCGAGCCGTGCACCCGGCTCACATATCCGCTCTCGACGAGCACCCGGACCGCTTCACGGACCGTGGCCCGTGACACGTCGAAGCGGTCGGCGAGCGCGTCCTCGTTGGGCAGTTTGTCGCCCGGTACGAGCTTGCCGGTGGAGAGCTCGTGCAGGAGCTCGTCGCGTACCTGTTCCACCAGGGTCGTCCGCGACATGCGGCCTCCTGCGTCCGTCTGTGTCCATCGGTGCGGATGTGCGTGCGGTCTCCTGTGCCGGCCCGGTCACGCGCCGGCAGCCGTGGCGAGCACGGCCCGGACCTGTCCGGCGATGGTGTCACCGCCCGGCAGCCTGCGTTCGAAGATCGCTCCGCCGATGGTAAAGCCCCAGGCGCCGGCGCGGCAGAGAAGGGCGATCTGCTCTTCGGTCACGACTGATCCGGCGACGATGACCGGCCCGTACGTCGCCGTGACAACGGCCCGGGTGAGCTCCTCGGGGTCGGCGTCCGCGTGCCGGTAGGTGAGCAGATCGACGCCGTGCACCCCCTCCATCGCCGTCAACTCCTTGGCGTGGCCTGCGATCAGTTCCGGCGTCCCGGACAGCTCGCTCGGGTGCCCGGAGACCACGCCGGGGAACGGACAGTAGCGGATGCCCGAACCGGCGAGGATGTCCCGGCCCGCCTCGGGCGTGGTTCCCCCCAGCACCCAGTCGACGCCGGCGACGCGGGCGGCCACCAGCGAGGCGGTCTCGTCCTCCGGGGAGGTGGAGACGACCTCCAGCATCACCTCCATGCCCATGTCGTGGGCCGCCTCGGTGAGTTCGCGCTGGCGCTGCGGCGAGGCGCCGACGTCCTTGAGGCCGACGTAGCGCAGTCCGCTGCCGCGCAGGGACCGTAGGACCTCGGGGGCGTCATCGACGGTGCGGTCGTTGTGGGTGAGCATGAAGATGAACTCGATCATGGCTCTGCGCTTTCGCTCGGAGGGTTGGGGAGTGGGTGCGGTGGGGGCGTTTTTTGAGCCGGAGGGTCACAGGAGGTCCTTCAGCGACGACACGACGGTCTGCGGCCGGATGCCGGAGGCGGCCAGGTCGGCCGCAGAGGTGGCGCCGGTCAGCACCAGGACCCCCGCCATGCCTGCCGTCCTGGCCATGGCGACATCGGTGGCGAGCCGGTCCCCGACCATGGCGGCCTCACGCGCCGGCACACCGAGCCGGCCGAGGCAGGCCCTTGCCATGTGCCGGCTCGGCTTGCCGACGACCGCCTCGGCGCGGACCTCGGTGCACGCCTCGATGGCGGCCGTCATGGCCGCGCAGTCCGGGAGGCCGCCGTCGGCGGTGGGGCAGTACGGGTCCGCGTTCGTCGCGACGATCACCGCACCGCCGCGCACGGCGGTATAGGCCCCGTGCAGCTTCGCGTAGTCGAAGGTCCGGTCGAAGGAGACGACGACGACATCGGCCTCCGCCGGTGCCCCCACCACCGTGAACCCGGCTTCGGTGAGGACGGATTCGGCCAGCGGCTCGGCCACGGTGAGCAGCCGCGCCCCCGGGTGGCGCTCCCGCAGATAGAGCACTAGCGCGTCGAGGGCGGTGACGACGTCGTCCGCGGTCGCCGGGACGCCGAGCCGGGTGAGCTTCTCGGCGTATTCGGCGGCGCTCTCCAGCGGCTTGTTGGTGACGAACACCACGCGGGCCCCGTCGCGGCGCAGCTGGGCGATCGTCTCGTCCGCGCCGGGCAGCAGCTCGTCACCGAGGTAGACCGTGCCGTCGAGGTCCAGGGCGTATCCCGCGTAGCGGCGGGCGGCGGGACGCGGCGCGGTGCCGGGGGCACAGGTGTCGTTCATCGCCCGGCACCCAGTGCGTCGAGCTCGTCGAGGACGCTCTCCACGTCCTCGTCCCGCCACAGTCCGAGGAGTTCGGCGAGGTCGGTCACGGTGACCCGGTCGCGCATCCGGTGCCCGTTGGCGACCGCCCAGGTCACCGTCTCCCGGTCGTACTCCCGGCCCAGTTCGCTGAAGCGGACCGGCGCCCCGGCGCGGCGCATGGCGTCCACCATCTCGGCGGGACCGGCGAGCAGGCCGTCCAGCCCGGCTTGCAGCCGGGGCCACTCGGTGCGCAGCCGGGCGATCCGCAACGGGTCGGAGAGAGCGGCCAGTTTGCCGGAGTACGACCGCCAGCACTCCCTGGCCGTCGAGGCTCCCAGCGGTGCGAACGCGTCCATGGTCCGGCGCTGTGCGCAGTCCTCGTCGGGCAGTTGCAGCTGCGGCAGCGGTCCCCGGCCCGCGGCGGCGCGTACCCGGTGCCACACGGCCGCGGCCACCAGGGTGGCGATGCCCACCTGTTCGCCGTGCCAGGCCGGTGCTTGGCCGCGGGCGGTGAGCCGCATGTCGAGCAGATGGGAGATCACGTGCTCGGCCCCGGACGAGGGCGCGGTGCCGCCGGTCAGCCCCATGGTCATGCCGCTGACCGTCAGCAGCCGGGCCAGGTCGGCGAGGTCGTCGGGGTTCCGGTCGTCGAGCCGGGCCGCGATCTCCAGCAGCAGCGGGCCGTGCGGGCGCACCAGGCCGACGATGGCGGCGTCGTACCTGCGGCCGAGACCGAGAGTGTCGGCGAGCAGCCAGTCGGCCGGGGCGGTGAACATCGACATCAGGTCGCCGACGCCGGCCCGGTTGAGTTCGCGGGGCGCTGCGGCGAGCACACCGGTGTCGATGATCAGGGCGTCCGGCCAACGGCTGCCGGTGGTGCGCTTCGCGCCGGCGACCAGCAGCACGCTCTGATCGTCGGCGAACCCGTTGACGCTGGCGGCGGTCTGGACGAGTACGTGCGGGAGGTCGTTGCGCCGGGCGACCACCTTGCCGATGTCGGCGAGGGTGCCGGAGCCGACGGTGACGAGCACGGCGGCACCGTCGGCGCCGCTGGTCGCCCGGTCGAGCGTGGTGGCGTCGGCGTGTACCCGGCCGGTGCCTCCGGACAGGGTGACCCGTCGCACCGTCCGGGACTGCGCGAGGGAGCCGGTCACCACCTCGCGCACCTCTCCGTCCGGCCCGGCGTAGGGCACGTCGTCGGTGAGGAGGACGACGTCGCCCGGCCGGTCCGCGGCCAACTCGCCCACCACGGCCGCGGTTTCGCCGAGGGCGTGCGGCCCGATCACCAGATGGCGCAGCGTCAGCGAAGAGACGGGAACACCGGCGGCCGCGGCCACGTCGTCCATGCCCGGCAGCCGCCGGACCTCTCCGGGCGCGGTCATGCGAGGGCTCCTTCCACGCCGTCGAAAAGAGCGCGGTAGCGCGCATAGGACTCCGCGTACACCTCGGTCGCCGGACTGCCGGGCAGCACCGGCTCCGGTGCCAGCCGTACGGTCCGCGCGACCGCGTCGCCCACATCGCGGAACAGGCCCGATGCGATGCCGGCGAGCATCGCGGCCCCGAGCGCCGTGCCCTCCTGGGAGAGGACCGGGCGCACCGGACGACCGAGGACATCGGCCTTGATGCGGCACCACAGGGGGCTGCGGCCGCCGCCGCCGATGATGCGCACCTCACCCCCTGCGAGGCCAAGGGCGTCGAGCCGGTCCACGATGTCGCGCAGCGCGTAAGCACACCCTTCGAGGACGGCGCGTGCCAGATGGGGGCGGCTGTGGTTCATCGACAGGCCGTAGAAGCAGCCGCGCATGGCGGCATTCCAGCGCGGCGCGGTCGCTCCGGTCAGAGCGGGCAGGAAGAGCACGCCGTCGCTTGCCGGGGGCGCCTCGGCGGCGAGGTCGAAGACCGCGGCCTGGGCGACGTCGAGCACGGTGGAGAGCCACAGGGTGCTGCCGCCCGAGACGAAGCCGGGGTTCTCCACCAGATACGTACCGGGCACCGCGTGACCATGGGTCTCCACGAGCCGGCCCTCGTCGAACACCGGCTCGTCGGCCGCCGCGGTGACCGGCTCGGCCGTGCCCGTGACGTCCGCGACGTCACCCGGCGCGATCACCCCGGCGGCCAGCGACGCCGCGTGCTCGTCGCCGGTGCCCACGACGACCCGGCAGTCCGGGGACAGCCCGAGGGCCTCGGCGGCGGCCGGGGTGAGCGGTCCGGCCACCCGGGTGGCGGGGGCGACGGCGGGCAGCATCGCGGGGTCGATGCCGGCCGCCTCGCACAGTCCGGTGTCGTAGTCGCCGGTGCGGAGGTCGTAGAGCATGGTGGAGGAGGCGTTCGCCGGGTCGTTGAGCCGGACACCGGTGAGCCAGGCGAGCAGATAGCCGCCGACCGGCAGCAGGCCGTGCGTGCGCCGCCAGACCTCCGGGTCGTGCTCGCGCAGCCACATCATCTTCGGGGCGCCGTGCGAGGCGTCGGCGTTCAGACCGGTGCGGTCGAACAGCGCCCGCTCGCCGACCGCGGCCACGAGCGCGTCGGACTGGGCGGTGGCCCGGCGGTCGAGCCAGATCAGCGCTTCGCGCAGCGCCCGGCCGTCCGCGTCGACCGGTACGACACCGTCGACCTGGCTGGCCAGCCCGAGCATGTCGACCTGCGCCGCACGCCCGTCGAGCAGCCGGCGGACGACCTGGCACAGCGCCGCCGTCCAGTCATCGGGCAGTTGCTCGGCCCAGCAGCTCTCCCGGTGATGCATCCGCAGCGGCGCGCCGGCGACGGCGGTGGTGGCACCCCACTCGTCGACCAGGACGCCCTTGATGCTCTGCGAGCCGACGTCCACACCGATCACATGACCCATTCTTCGTCTCCAAAGTCAGCAGACGTCAGACGACTTTACCCAGGGGGAGGGCCGCCGACAAGACCGCGCCCTCCCCATGGGGGGAGTCAGCCGACGCTGTCCAGTGAGCCCGGCCGGCCCTGGCTGTCGTTGTTGGCCTCGTGCTCGTTCTCGCTGCTCTCGCGGTTCTCGCTGTCCCGGACGTGACCCTCCTCCCTCTCGCCGGTCGCCAGGACGGCGCCGGTGACGGCCAGCTTCTCGGGCCGGGCGTGGCCCAGCCACACCGCGCCCGCCGTCACGAGTACCACCCACACCACGATCAGCCACGGCAGCCAGGTGTACGGGGCTGTCGCCTGCTGCTGGATCTGCCCGAACAGCAGGCCGGTCATCAGCGCGATCGCGATCACCGGGAGGACCCCGTGCCGTACGACGCGGAAGCCGCCCTCCGCCCGGAAGAAGCGGATCGCCGCGACGTTGGTCAGCACATAGACGGGCAGGATGCCGAGGGTGAGCAGGAAGCCGAGGTAGCCGTAGACATTGGACCCGCCCGCCGGACTCCCCAGGCCACCGGAGGCCGCGCCGACGGCCAGGGCGACGACGATCGAGAACCCGCCCTGGACCAGCACGGCGTACGTGGGCGTCCGCCGCTTCTCGTCGACATGCGCGAAGAACCGGGGCAGCATCCCCTCGCGGCCCATCACATGCAGGATCCTGACGATCCCGGTGTTGGAGTTGACCATGACGGCGAACATCGAGGACACCGCGGCGAGGATGACGAACAGCTTCATCCACGGCGCGTAGCCGGCCGCCAGCTCGTTCCACGGGGTCGAGTCTCCGGCGAGCCTGTTGGACTCCTCCAAGCCGATGCCCACGACCTCGGCCCAGACGCAGAAGACGTAGATCGCGCCGACGGACAGCACCGACAGGCCGATCGCCCGCGGCACGTTGCGGGCCGGCCTGCGGACCTCCTCACTGAGGGTGCCCGCGGCCTCGAAGCCGACGAAACTCAGCGCGGCGAAGACGAACCCGGTGACCAGGCCGCCCATGCCGTGCGGCGAGGCGGCGGGGGTCAGCGGCTCGGCGGTCAGCCCGTCCTTGCCGCCCTGCACTACCACGATCACGGCGAGCGTCATGACGATCACGACCTCGGCGCCGAACAGCACCAGGGCCGTGCGGAGCGAGGACTGGATGCCGCCGAGCGCCAGGGCGACCATGAGGACCGCCGGGACGGCACCGATGACCCACCACGGGATCGAGAGCCGGAACTCGTCCTGCAGGGTGCTCTGCAGATACGACCCGATCAGTCCGATCTCGGCCGGCGGCAGCAGTGCGTAGGCGACGAACATCAGCCCACCCGTGACGAAGCCGGAGCGGGGCCCGATGCCACGGGTGACGTACGTGTAGAAGGCGCCGGCGCTCGGCAGCCGCGATGCCATCTCCATGATCCCGGCTGCGGTGATCAGGATCGCCACCAGGCACAGGATGTACACCAGCGGCGTGGCGGCGCCCGAGAACGGGGTCGAGAACTGCGGGTTGAAGAAGGTGGACACGGCCGGGCCCATGATGGCCGCGGACATGATCACTGCACCAACGAGTCCAACGGCGTTGCGGCGCAGGCCCGATGGCTCCTGCGGCGCGCCTTTTGCGGACATCTCACTCACGGACGATCCTCCCTTTGGGACGGGCCGCTCCGCTTGCACCACCGTCATGTGCCGGATCAACGTGAGCAGCGTCTCAATGGCCGGGGAGCATGTCGTCAGACGTCTGCTGTGTCAAGAGCTCTGTCCGCGGAATGACCGTGTGGCGGCCACATGCCGGGACGGAAAGGAAAAGCCGCTGATCAGCGAGGTGTCCGCCGCCCCGCCAATTTGGTTACGCCGGTCCGCGGCGGTGCGACGGATCAGCTTCTGCGGCACGGCCGGGCCCCTCCCCGACGGCCGTGCCGCCTTCGGAAACGGCGCCGCACTGTTCGCACGCGCCGCCGCCCGGACGCTCGCGCACCCGCCCGCACTCCTCGCACACCAGGCTGAGCCAGCAGGCCGGATCGCCGCCCTCGTCCACCGGTTCTCCCCCTGTCCGCGGTTCGGCCACGGCGCGATTGTCCCAACCCGGCCGGGTGCCGGGAACCGCACGCGTCAGTCCGGCCACACCCCGGTCGCCAGGAAGGTGTCGATGGCCCGGGCGTACGGCGTGATGTCCAGGCCCTGCTCCTCCAGCCAGGCGTCCGAGTAGTACTTGTCGAGGTAGCGGTCGCCGGGGTCGCACAGGAGGGTCACGACGCTGCCCGTACGCCCCACGGCCACCATCTCGGCGACGATCTTCAGGGCGCTCCACAGCCCGGTCCCGGTGGAGCCGCCCGACTTGCGTCCGATGGCCCGCTCCAGCGCGCGTACGGCGGCGACGCTGGCCGCGTCCGGCACCTTCATCATCCGGTCGATCGCTCCGGGCACGAAGCTCGGCTCCATGCGCGGGCGCCCGATGCCCTCTATGCGAGAGCCGCAGTCACTGGACACCTCGGGGTCATCGGTCGTCCAGCCTTCGAAGAAGCAGGAGTTCTCCGGGTCCGGGACGCAGACCAGGGTGTCGTACTGCATGTAGTGCACATAGCGCGCGATGGTCGCCGAGGTGCCGCCCGTACCGGCAGTGGCCACGATCCACGCGGGCTCGGGATACCGCTCCATGCGCAACTGCTCGTAGATCGACTCGGCGATGTTGTTGTTGCCGCGCCAGTCCGTGGCCCGCTCGGCGTAGGTGAACTGGTCCATGTAGTGGCCCCCGGTGTCCGCGGCGAGCTGAGCCGAGACCTCGTAGACCGTCCGCGGGTCGTCCACCAGATGACACCGACCGCCATGGAACTCGATGAGGCGGGTCTTCTCGCGGCTCGTCGTGCGCGGCATCACCGCGATGAAGGGCACGCCGATGAGCCCGGCGAAGTAGGCCTCCGAGACCGCCGTCGAGCCGCTGGAGGCCTCGATGACCGGCTTGCCGGGCCGGATCCAGCCGTTGCACAGCCCGTACAGGAAGAGCGAACGGGCCAGCCGGTGCTTGAGGCTGCCGGTCGGGTGGGTCGACTCGTCCTTGAGATACAGGTCGATCCCCCACTCCTCCGGGAGCGGAAAGCGCAGCAGGTGGGTGTCGGCGGAGCGGTTGGCGTCCGCCTGGACCTTGCGGACCGCTTCCTTCAGCCAGCTCCGGTACGTGAAGTCGGTGCGGTCCACGTCGATGGTCGCGGCCGCGCCGCCGGTCTTCTGCCGTTCGATGGTGCTCACCGGCGCCGCTCCTTCGGGGTGTTTCTCCATTGTGCCGAGCCCGTCCGCCCCACCCGGAATCTCGTCGGGACCGGCTCTTGACCTGCGCCCGGACACTGTTCCCGGACGTTTCGATCATACGGGGGGTACTGGTGCGCGAGCCCCGCCGCGGGCACACTGCGCAGCAAGGGGAGAATGGCAGAGCGACCGGAGCGGTTCGTCGGCGATGGGACGTCGAGGGGGCGGTGCAGGATGGCAGAGCCGGAATTCACGGCGACAGGGGTGCGGATCGAGCACGGGCTGCGATCGGTCACCCGTGCCGGGCAGGTACAGATCCGGGACGGCAGGCTGACGCTGCTGACCAGTTACGGCCGTGAGATCGACAGTGCACCGGTCCAGCAGGTGCGGGCGGGCAAGCCCTGGTTCGCGGGCCGCGGCGGGGCGTCGGCCACGGTCAACGGCACCCGCTACCACCTCTCTCCCGGCGAGAGCGACCCCGCTCCCGGCAAGCCCGGCAGGCCGTGGGCGCGGAAGTTCCTCGACGCGGTGCGCACGGCGGGCGGGCGGGCCGCTCAGTCGTGACGGGGGCCGTCGGTACGGCCGGGCTGTCCGTGGTGTCACTGGTGCTGCAGTTGCTGCGGTGGCGCGAGTTGCGCCTGCGCGCCGGTGGGTTCACTCTGGTGAAACGCAACTAACCGAGGGTTCACCGGTGGTCACGCTTCGAACGGACCGCCGGGTTGCGGCAGTGAGCACGTCGGCACCGTAGCCGGCACTGGGGGCAACGCGCCGGACCGGCATCGATGGCGGTCACTGCCGGCTGCGTTCTTCGTCTTCCGAACCGCGTTTTCGTCTTCCGAACTTTTCAGGGAGTCGGCCGTGATCAGCAAGCCCAGCAGGCACTGCACGGTGGAGCTCCAAGCCCTGCCGTCGCGGATAGGCCAGGTCCGCAGGATCGTTTCGGCGCAACTGCGCTACTGGCATCTCGATCCCTTGATCGACTCGGCGGCTCTGGGAGTCACCGAGTTGCTCACCAACGTCCACCGGCATGCCGAGCCGGACAAACGGTGCCGGGTGGAGATCGACTTCCTCCGGGACCGGCTGACCGTCTCGGTGCGCGACAACGACCCCCGGGTGCCGAGCCTGCGCTGCGCCGATCTGGCCGCCTTGGGCGGCCGGGGCCTGACGCTGGTCGCCTCGGTGAGCGAGAGCTGGGGCGTACGGCACGACGAGGGGGGCAAGGTGGTGTGGTTCACGCTCCAGGCCCACACCCACGCGCTGCCTCAGAGCGCGGTCGCGCTGCCGGCGCCGGTGCCCTCGCTCGCGGCACCCGGCGCTGTGCGCGGGTCCGGTCCCGGTCCGGCGGCCGGTTCCGGCCCGGTCGGCCCCGCGTCCCCGCCATCCCTACGCCCGGACCGGACCTGGGAGAACGCGGGAGCCCGGCCGACCGTCGTGGGGTGACCGGACGGCAGTCGTGACCGGCCGTCATCAGCCGAACCGGCCCTATTCCACCGATCACCGGGCGGCCGGGAGAGAAGCGCGGCCGCCTCGGCGAGCCGTGCACGACGGCGGTGGGAGGCCGTGACGTACGGCCCGCCCACCGTCGTCGGCGCTGACGGGCGCCCGACCAACGCCGGGTCGTGTCGGCGGGCGCCCGACCCCAACACCGGGTCGTGTTGGCGGGTGCCCGACCAACCGGGTCGTCTTGGCGGGTGCCCGACCAACGCCGACAGCCGGTGCGTCCGCGCGTCATTCCGTCGCGAGGACGCGCAGTGCATCAGTGTGGACTTGCCCGAGCCGGACGGGCCCGTGATCGCGGTGAAGCGGCCGCGCCGGAAAGTCGACGCTCGCCCCGTCCAGGGCTTGTACCGGTGTCGCTCGCGCCGTAGATCTTCACGGCGTCCACGACGCGGGCCGCGGGCTCACCGCCGCCGGGCCGGGTGCCGGCGGCGGGGACCCGGGGGCGTGGCGCTCATGCCGCGCCCCTGCCGCGGCCGAACTCCTCGTCCAGGACGGAGAGTCGGCGCCAGTACTCGTCCTCGTCGATCTCGCCGGACGCGAAGCGGCGGCCGAGCACCGAGAGGGGCGAGTTGTGGTCCCGGACCGGGCGGTGCTGCCACGGACCGCGCCCGGGGCCGCGGCCCCGCCAGACGGTGCGGCGCAGCAGCAGGACCGCGCCGGCGACGACGATGGCCCAGAAGACGGGGACCAAGAGGATCCACGGGCCGGGCCCATCGTATGCCAGGGTGTTCATCGCGGGTCACTCCTTCGGTGGCGGTGTTCTTTCTCCGCTATCGAGAGTCGTACTCGCGGGCGGCCGGGTCGTCGTACGCCCGAAGGCCGTTGTGCTGCTTCCCCCGCAGTACGTCCGGCCCCGCGGGCCCAGGCTGGAGACCCGGGGTGGAGGATCCGAGCCTGCTGCGACCAGGCCTTGCAAGATGCCTGTCAGTGATGCAAGCCCTTGCCATAGGATTGACGGCATGGCGAGTCGATTGGCGAGGGTTGCTCAGTACGCGGGCGTCAGCGAGGCGACGGTCAGCCGTGTCCTGAACGGCAAACCGGGCGTCTCGACGTCGACCCGGGCGGCCGTCCTCACGGCGCTCGACGTCCTGGGCTACGACCGGCCCGCCCATATGCGCAGCCGCCCGAACCGGTTGATCGGCCTGGTCATTCCGGAGATGAGCAATCCGGTCTTCCCGGCCTTCGCCGAGGTCATCGGCAGCGGCCTGGCGGTGCGGGGCTTCACCCCGGTGCTGTGCACCCGCACACTCGGCGGAGTGGCCGAGCCCGACTACGTGGACATGCTGCTCGAGCACCAGGTCTCGGGGGCGGTCTTCGTCTGCGGACTGCACTCGGAGGCGGCCGCCAATCATGCGCACTACGACCGGCTGACCGAGCGGGGGCTGCCCGTCGTCGCGGTCAACGGCATGGTCGAGGGACTGAAGATTCCGTGCATCTCGGCCGACGACGCCCTGGCCGTGAGGCTCGCGCTGCACCATCTGATGTCGCTGGGCCATGAGCGGATCGGCCTGGCCATCGGGGACACGGGCCATGTGCCTGCCGCACGCAAACTGGCGGCGTTCCGCGAGGCGATGAGCACGCAGTTCCCCCGGTCCGACCCCGACGCCACCGCGGTGCAGATCATGTACACGTTGGAGGGGGGCACCTCGGCGGCGATGCAGCTCTTCCAGAACGGTGTCACGGGCCTGGTCTGCGGCAGTGACGTGCAGGCGCTGGGGGCGATCAGGGCCGCGCGCCGGCTCGGCCTGGACGTGCCGGGCGATGTGTCGGTGGTCGGATACGACGACTCGACGTTCATGCCGCTCGTCGACCCACCGCTCACCACGGTCCGGCAGCCGATCGAGGCGATGGGGCAGGCTGCGGTGAACGTACTGCTGCAGCAGATCAGCGGTGGCCCACCGGACTTGCGGGAAATGCTCTTCGAACCCGAGCTCGTGGTGCGGGCCAGCACGGGCATGGCCCGCCCGCCCGCCGACGGCTGACCGTCCCGCTCGCGAGTCCCCGCCCTTGCCATCGGCCTCCGTCGGACTTCCGTCTGACTTCCGCCGGCCTCCCGCCGCGTTCGGGCAGCCCGGCGCAGTCTTCCGTCTCTCTTGCGTTCTTGTCAGGGTCATGACCCCTCACTTTCCAATCTTGCAAGAATCTTTCGCTCATCTGTGGACTTCCACGCAGCTCGTTCTTAAGGTTTTCGTCACGCACTGCCGGACGAGCCGCCACGGCGTGCGCAGGTGAGGAGAGATCATGCGTTTCAAGAGACTGACAAGCGCCAGTGCAGCGGCCATAGCGGTGACCGCAATCGCCGCCTGTGGATCGAGTCCGGACGGAACGGACTCCGCTGATGCCTCGGCCGGGGACTTCACGGGGCGCGGGCCCATCACCCTGGCCACCGGCAAGGACAACACCGGGACGCTCGACAAGGCCCTCGACGAGTGGAACCGCCGCCATCCCAAGGAGCGGGTGCGCGCCATCCAGCTCTCCGATTCCCCCGACGAGCAGCGTCAACGCATGATCCAGAACGCCGAGTTGAAGTCGGGCGAGTTCACCGTGCTCAACCTGGACGTCGTCTGGACGTCGGAGTTCGCGGCCAACCGCTGGGTGCTGCCCCTGCCCCGCAAGGCGATCGACACCTCGGACGATCTCAAACCCACCGTGGACGGCGCCTCGTACCGCGGGCAGCTCTATGCCGCCCCCTGGTCCTCGGACGGCGCGCTCCTCTACTACCGCAAGGACTTGCTGAAGAAGGCCGGTGCGAAGCCGCCCCGGACCTGGGCGGACATGACGGAGGTTTGCAAAAAGGTCCGTGAACTGCCTGAAGGCAAGGGCCTGTCCTGCTACGCCGGGCAGTTCGACAAGTACGAGGGCTTGACGGTCAACTTCGCCGAAATGGTCGACAGCGCCGGCGGCACCGTGGTCAACGGCAAGGGGCGCCCCTCCGTCGACACCCCGGAGGCCGAGAAGGGCCTGAGCTTCTTCGCCGACGCCTTCGACAGCGGGCTGATCTCGAAGAAGGCCATCACGTACAAGGAGGAGGAAGGCCGTCAGGCGTTCCAGAAGGGCAAGCTGGTCTTTCACCGGCAGTGGCCGTACCAGTGGTCGATGGCGAGCAAGACCGACGGATCCTCCGCCGTGGCGGGGAAGTTCGGCGTGGCGCCGCTGCCCGGACTCAAGGGGCCGGGCATCTCCAGCCTGGGCGGGCACAACCTCGCGATCAGTTCGTCCGCCAAGAACCGGAAAACGGCCCTCGACTTCGTGGCCTTCATGACCAGCGAGGAGATGCAGCGCAAGAATCTGCTGCTCAGCTCCAACGCCCCGACCGTCGCCGCCCTCTACGACGACAAGAAGCTCATCAAGAAGTACCCCTATCTGCCGGTGCTGAAGAAGTCCGTGCAGAACGCCAACCCCCGTCCCCAGGTGGTGCGTTACGGGGACACCACCGCCGCGATCCAGGAAGCCGCCTACGGGGCGCTGCGCGGAGAGGTCACGCCGAAGAAGGCGCTCGCCGGTCTGCAGCGCAGACTCCAGGCCATCAGCAACCCTTGATCCGCGGCCACGTCCCACGATGATCCGGCCCATGAGCTCCTTTCGGGCCTCGCCCCCGCGACCTGCCTTCAGGCACCGCCCCGCGCGCGTCCCCACCGGCCGCCGCCCCCGGGCCGTCCCTGCGTGGGGCCGGCCTCCGCGCCGGGGCCCCACCGCACCCCCGTACTCGAGGTGATCCGTACATGCCCGCCGTAGCGGCACCGCCGCCTTCCCTTGCCGAACCCCCCACGCCACCGGCCCCACGCCTGACGCGCCGCCCCCGCATACGGCGCCGCGCAGGGACCTCACGGCTCGCCGTGCTCCTGGTGTCCCCCACCCTCGCGGTGCTCGCGCTCGTCGCGGGATACCCGGTGCTCGCCGCATTCCGCGAGTCCCTCTTCGCCGAGCAGTCGGGGCTGGACAGCTCGGGCTTCGTCCGTGAGGGCGAGACCTTCGTCGGACTCCAGCACTATGCCGACATCTTCAGGGGAGAGGCCGGCGAACGCTTCTGGAACGCGTTCGCCAACACCAGCTTCTTCACCGTGACCACCGTGGCCGCCGAGACCGTGCTCGGAGTGGCCATGGCTCTGGTCATGCACCACGTCGTACGGGGCCGGGGGCTGGTGCGGGCCAGCATCCTCGTCCCGTGGGCCATTCCCACCGCGGTGTCCGCACTGCTGTGGCAGTGGATCTTCCAAGCGGACGGTGTCGCCAACGCCCTGACGGGCCGTGAGATCCTGTGGACCACGGACGGGAGTCAGGCTGCACTCGCAGTGATCATCGCCGACACCTGGAAGACGGCCCCGTTCGTGGGGCTTCTCGTCCTGGCCGGACTGCAGCTCATACCCGGCGAGGTCTACGAAGCCGCGCGGGTCGACGGGGCACGGGCCTGGCAGCAGTTCCTGCGCATCACCCTGCCGCTGATCCGGCCGGTCCTGCTCGTGGCCGTACTGTTCCGCCTGCTCGACGCGCTGCGCATGTTCGACCTGCCATACGTACTCGTCGGCGCCCGGAAGGAGTCGGTGGAGACGCTGTCGATGCTCTCCTTCGACGAGGCCGCCAACACGCGCTACGGACCCGCCGCCGCATACGCGGTGATCCTCTTCCTCTACGTGGCGGCCACGGCCTTCGTGTTCGTGAAGGTGCTCGGTGCCGACGTGCTGGCCACCGACCGCCCGGCCAAGTCCGGTGCCTTCGGGGCCCGGCTCTTGCGGCGGCGGTCCGGCTCCTCCGCGGAGGTGACCGCATGACCACGGCACTGAAGCCGCCGCGGCGCTTCCCCCTGCCCCGGGCCAGAACCGCTCTGGCTGTGGCGGGCATGGCACTGATCGTCGTGTACTGCCTGGCGCCGTTCTACTGGATGACCGTCTCCAGCCTGCGGCGCAGCTCCGACCTGTTCGCCAAGTCCCCGCTGCCCTCCCCGTGGTCCCTGGAGAACTACCGGGCCGTGCTCGAACCGGGCTCGGGCTTCGGCCGTGCGCTGCTCAACAGCCTGGTGGTCGCGGGCACGAGCACCGCACTGACCCTGCTGGTGGCCACGTTCGCCGCCTACGCGCTCGCCCGCCTGGAGTTCCGGGGCAAGAACCTCGTCCTGGCGGTCGTCATCGCCACCTCGATGTTCCCGGGCATCGCACTGCTCGTACCGATGCTGAAGCTCTTCTCCAACACCCTGCACTGGGTGAACACCTACCAGGCGATGGTGGTGCCGACCATGTCGTTCGCGCTGCCGCTGGCGGTGTGGAATCTGACGGCCTTCTTCCGGCAGTTGCCCCGCGAGCTGGAGCAGGCGGCGATGGTGGACGGCTGCACGCCCGGTCAGGCGTTCCGCAAGGTGATCCTCCCGCTGACCGCGCCGGGCGTCTTCACCACCGCGATCCTGACCTTCATCGCGGCGTGGAATGAATTCATCATCGCGCTCTCCATGGTCAACCGCCCGGACATGCAGACGGCGACCGTCGCCATCGCCCGCTTCGGCGGCACGTCCGGATTCGACGTCCCCTACGGCACGAAGATGGCGGCGGGCGTCGTCGTCACCGTGCCCCTGGTGATGCTCGTACTCGTCTTCCAGCGCCGGATCATCGCCGGCCTCACCGCAGGAGCAGTCAAGTGACGACCGTCCGCCCCGTATTGGTCCCCGACGCCGCCGCCTTCCAGGAGGTCGATGCCGATTGGTGGCGACGGGCCGTCATCTACCAGGTCTATCTCCGCAGCTTCGCCGACGGGAACGGTGACGGCATCGGCGACCTGGCCGGTCTGCGCTCGCGCCTGCCCTATCTGGCCGACCTCGGCGTCGACGCGCTCTGGCTCAACCCGTGGTACCCCTCCCCCATGGCCGACGGCGGCTACGACGTCGCCGACTACCGGGACATCGACCCGGCATTCGGGACGCTCACCGAGGCGGAGGCGCTGATCGCCGAGGCGCACGAGCTGGGTCTGCGCATGGTCATCGACCTCGTACCGAACCACACCTCCGACCGGCACGCCTGGTTCCGTGAGGCGCTCGGGGCCGGACCGGGGTCCGCGGCGCGCGACCGGTACGTCTTCCGCGACGGCCGAGGCGACGACGGCGAACTGCCGCCCAACAACTGGCGCAGCGTCTTCGGCGGCCCGGCCTGGACCCGGGTCCTGGAGGAGGACGGACGCCCCGGTCAGTGGTACCTGCACCTCTTCGCCCCCGAACAGCCGGACCTCAACTGGGACAACCCCAAGGTGCGCGAGGAGTTCGAGTCCGTCCTCCGGTTCTGGTTCGACCGTGGGATCGACGGCGTACGCATCGATGTCGCGCACTCGCTGGTGAAGGCGCCGGGCCTGCCGGACCTGAGCCCCGAGGACCTGGAGGTCACCGGCTCGGCGGCGAACACCGATCATCCGCACTGGGACCGGGACGAGGTCCACGAGATCTACCGCTCGTGGCGCCGCGTGGCCGACGCGTACGCCCACAAGCCGGTGTTCGTGGCCGAGGCGTGGACCGGTTCGCCCGAGCGCCTGGCCCGGTACGTACGCGAGGACGAGCTCCACACCGCGTTCAACTTCGACTATCTGACGTGCCCTTGGCGCCCCGCCAACCTGCGGCGGGTCATCGACGCATCCCTGGACGCGCTGGGCGGGGTCGGCGCCCCGGCGACCTGGGTGCTCTCCAACCACGATGTGGTCCGGCACCTTTCACGCTTCGCCCGGCCTCAGCCCGACCACCCGCTCCGGGCGCTCGCCGATCTGTCCCCCGGGGACCACCCCGCCGATATCGATCTGGGCACGCGGCGGGCCCGGGCGGCGGCCCTGCTGATGCTGGCCCTCCCCGGGGGTGCGTATGTCTACCAGGGCGAGGAACTCGGGCTCTGGGAGGTCGAGGACCTGCCGGAGGACGTGCTCCAGGACCCGATCTGGGCACGGTCGGAGCACACGGACCGGGGCCGGGACGGCTGCCGCGTCCCCCTCCCCTGGTCGGGCTGCAGCGCACCGTTCGGCTACAGCCCGGAGGGGACGCCGACCTCGCCCTGGCTGCCGCAGCCGGAGGAGTGGAAGAGCCTGACCGCGCAGGCGCAGGAGGGCGACGCGCAGTCCATGCTGGCGCTCTACCGTCGCGCGCTGCGCATCCGCCGGGCACACTCCGGCCTCCGCGGCGCCGGGATGACGTGGTACTCGTCGCCGGAGTCCGAGGTCCTCTCGTTCGGCCGGGCGCCCGGGTTCCGCTGCGTGGTCAACTTCTCCGAGGCTGCGGTGGCCCTGCCCGAGGAGAGCCGGGTGCTGCTGGCCAGCGGCCCCCTGACGGACGGTCTGCTCCCGACGGATACGGCGGTGTGGCTGGCCGAATGACGCGGGGAACCAGGGGGCTCCCCGCAGCCGCGTCCGTACGGCAGGGCCCGCCGTTTCTCCCCGGACGCGGCGAGAAAGGCCGCGCCCAGTGCCCAGCCGTGGGGGCGGGCCTGGGCGCGGCCGTGTTCCGATGTCCCGGGGGCGGCGGCCGGTGCGGAGGTACGGGCGGGCTGCCCGGGCGAGGGCGCAACGGCAGCGGCCCGGTGAACGGGCAGCGGGACAGCGGGCATGGGCCCCGGGTGAGCGGGCACAGGCCCCGGGTGAGCGGGCAGCAGGTTCCCCCGTGTGAGCGGGCAGCGGAGGGCGTTTCGCTGTCCGGCCACCGCCTATCCGGCCATCGCCGCCAGCGGATCGTCCAGCACCGGCTGCCAGGCCAGTTCCGCCGCGCCCACCAGGCTGTTGTGGTCCAGCGTGCAGGGCAGGATGGGCACGCCGCCGCTCTGCCCCCACAGGCTGCGCTCGGCGACGACGGCGCGCAGCCGCTCCGGGTCGGTCTCGAGTAGTTCGCGATGCAGGCCGCCGAGGATGATCCTGTCCGGATTGAGGATGTTGACGAGACCGGCGAGGCCGAGGCCGAGCCGGTCGATCAGCGTCTCTGCGGCCGTGCGTACGCGCGCGTCCTCGTACTCCGTCCGCAGCAGGTCCCGCGCCTGCTGGAGCAGGGACACCTCGGGGCCCGGCTCGCGGCCCGCCGCGTCCAGGAAGGCGAGCGGATCGGCCTCGACGTCCAGGCAGCCGCGGCTACCGCAGTGACAGGGCCGTCCTTCCGGGTTGACGGTCAGATGTCCCACCTCAAGGGCCAGGCCCGAACTCCCCGTGTGCAGCCGCCCGTCGAGGACGAGCGCTCCGCCCACACCGCGGTGGCCGGTCGCCACGCACAGCAGGTCGCGCGCCCCGCGGCCCGCGCCGTGCCGGTGCTCGGCGAGGGCGGCGAGGTTCACGTCGTTGCCGGTGAAGGCGGTGACAGCGGTGTCCGCAGGGCCGAGGACGCAGGTCTCCCGTACGCGCTCGGCGAAGATCTCGCGAACGAGCGCTCCTGCGGGCCAGGCGAGGTGCAATGGGTTGAGCGCCGTGCCGTCCGGCTCGGCGACCGCCGACGGGACGGCGAGGCCGGCGCCCAGACAGCGCCGCCCGCTGCTGCGCAGCAGATCCGCGCCCGCGTCCACGACCGCGCTCAGGACGTGCACCGGGTCGGCGGGCACGGTCATGCAGCCGGGTGCCGTGGCGACGATCCTGCCGCCGAGGCCGACGAGCGCGGCGCGGAAGCCGTCGGCGTGCACCTGCGCGGCGAGCACGACGGGTCCGGCGGGGTCGATGGACAGCCGGTGGGACGGCCTGCCCTGGGATCCGGCGGCGGCGCCGGGACGCGAGTCGACCTGGATCAGCCGGAGCGCCTCGAGCTCCGCGGCGACGGCCCCGG
The DNA here is from genome assembly GCF_040681345.1 of Streptomyces sp. NPDC051776. Lineage (NCBI taxonomy): Bacteria > Bacillati > Actinomycetota > Actinomycetes > Kitasatosporales > Streptomycetaceae > Streptomyces > Streptomyces sp. NPDC051776. The sequence goes on from NZ_JBFAYQ010000007.1 coordinate 96,344, forward strand.
CGGTCGCGCGGGTCACGCCGAGCTCCGCGGTCAGCACTGCGCGCGTCGGCGCCCGGCCGGTGTGTACGAGTTCCAGGGCCGGGCCGAGGGCGCTGCGGCCTCTCTCCAAACGTGTTGTCCGAGTCAGGGTCACTCCCCCATTCTGGCTTTGTGCTGATCCTGAACAAAATACGGACGGCCCTCCCCGGAGTGCCGCACCCCACCGTCGCCGGTCCCGTTCCGCCCGGTTCCGTACGGCCCTGACCCACTTCCCCCTCGACGGCCGGATCGTCGCCACGGCTCCCGGCCGCATGTCCGCCCCGCCGCCCTCACCAGGGTCGCGCTGCTCGCGGGAGCGGCCTCATGCGTCGCGCGCCACGCGTAACGCGGGATCCCGTGGATAGCATCCCTCGCATGGAGACGGCCGATCTGATCGAATCGCTGCGCTCGGAAGGCTCGTTGCTGGCCGACACGGCCGAACGGGCGGGCAGCGCGGCGGAAGTCCCCACCTGCCCGGCGTGGCGCGTACGGGATCTGGTGCGGCACGCCGGGACGGTGCACCGGTGGGCGACGGCGTTCGTCGCCGAGGGGCTGGCCCGGCCGCGTCGCCCGGAATCCGGGCCGGACCTGGACGGGGCCCCACTGCTGGAGTGGTTCCGGGAGGGCCAGGTCCGCCTGGTGGACACGCTGCTGACGGCGCCGGACGACCTGGAGTGCTGGACGTTCCTGCCCGCGGAGTCGCCGCTCGCCTTCTGGGCGCGGCGGCAAGCGCACGAGACCACCGTGCACCGGGTGGACGCAGAGGCCGCGCTCGGCGGCCCGGGCGCGCTCGCCCACCTCGGGGAGCGGATCTCGCCGATCGGCTCCTCGTTCGCGCTCGACGGGATCGACGAGATGCTGTCCGGCTTCCATTCGCGCGAGCGCAGCACGGTCCGCAGCGCAGCGCCGCGGACCCTGCGGATCCGGACCACTGACACGGCGGACCCGACGGGCACCTGGACCGTACGGATCTCCGGCGACCCGCTGCGGGTGGAGCGGTCGACGGGTCGCGGTCCGGCGGCCGCGGACCCGGTGGACTGCGAGATCGCCGGACCGGCGGCGCACGTCCACCTCGCCCTGTGGAACCGTATTCCGCTGGAGAGTCTCGACGTCACCGGGGACGCCGAGGTGGCGCAGCTGTGGCGGGAGACGTCGGCCATCGCGTTCGGCTGAGGGACACGGCGCGGGCGGAGGCCGAAGGCCGGACGGGTCGCGCGAGGACCGGACCGAGCCGGGCGCGATCTCGGGGAGCAAGGTATTACCGGTGGGTAACATTCCGTGCTAGCGTGCCCGTATGCCTCGTCGTCAGTCCGCCGCGTCGCTCCGCCGCACCATCAACTGCTGGCCGCCCTACCTCTTCTCGGGCGTACGGGTGATGGAGATCGCCGACGACTGGAGCAGCGCCCGGGTCCGGCTCCGGCTGAGCTGGTTCAACCGCAACTACGTCGGCACGCACTTCGGAGGCTCGCTCTTCGCGATGAGCGACCCGTTCTGGATGCTGCTCACCATGAAGAGCCTGGGCCGGGACTACGTGGTCTGGGACAAGGCCGGCGAGATCGAATTCCTTGCGCCGGGGCGCGGTGATGTGTTCGCCGATTTCAGGCTGACCGAGGAACGGCTGGACGAGATCCGGCGGGCGACGGCCGACGGCGGCAAGGCACTGCCCTGGTTCGCCTGCGACATCGTGGGCGAGGACGGGACCGTCGTGGCGCGCGTGCGCAAGCAGCTCTATGTGCGCCGCAAGCAGCACAAGCAACCGGAGGCGGCGCGGAGCTGACGCGACCGGCACTGCTCACGCGGCGGCCGGTGTCCGTGGGCTCCCCGCCCGCGGGCCCGTTCAGCCGAGCCAGCCCGGACGGACCAGCCCCGACTCGTAGGCGAGGACGACGAGTTGGGCCCGGTCGCGGGCGTTCAGCTTGACCATGGCGCGGCTGACATGGGTCTTGGCGGTCAACGGACTGACCACCAGGCGGCGGGCGATCTCCTCGTTCGACAAGCCGACGCCGACCAGCGCCATGACCTCCCGTTCGCGCTCGGTCAGTCCCTCGAGACCCGCGGCGGCCGCGGGTTCCTTGGACCGGGCGGCGAACTCCGCGATGAGGCGGCGCGTCACCCCCGGGGACAGCAGGGCGTCGCCGTCGACCACGGAACGTACTGCGCGCAGCAGTTCATCCGGTTCGGTGTCCTTCACCAGAAAGCCGGAGGCGCCGGAGCGGATGGCCTCGAAGACGTACTCGTCGAGTTCGAAGGTGGTGAGCATGACCACCTTGACCCTGTCCAGGTCCGCGTCCCCCGTGATCCTCCGCGTCGCCGCCAAGCCGTCCAGTTGCGGCATCCGGATGTCCATCAGCACGACGTCCGGGCGGAGTCGGCGGACGAGGGCGAGAGCCTCGTAGCCGTCCGCCGCCTCCGCCGCGACCTCGATGTCGGGCTGCGCGTCCAGCAGCGCCCGGAAGCCGGCGCGCACCAGCACCTGGTCGTCGGCGAGCAGTACGCGGATCACGGCGCCTCCTTGTCCGGGGCACGGCCGTGGGCCTCGGACACCGTAGCCGGAGAGGCGAACGGGATCCGGGCCAGCACCCGGAATCCGCCGTCCGGCCGGCGGCCCGCCTCGACGACGCCGCCCAGCGCGGCGGCCCGTTCTCGCATGCCGACCAGGCCTCTCCCGCCTCCGCTCTCGCCGCCCTGCGCGGCCGGTCCCGTGTCGTCGATCCTGACCACGACCTCCCGTCTTGCGTAGCGCAGAAGCACCTCGGCGGTACGGGACGAGGAGTGCCGTACAACGTTGGTCAGCGCCTCCTGGACGATGCGGAAGGCGGCGAGATCGGCTCCGGCCGGCAGCGCGGTGCGCTCCCCCTCGACCCGCACCTCCACCGCGAGGCCGGCGCCGTACGCCTGGTCCGTCAGCTCCTCCAGCCGGTCCAGGCCCGGCGCGGGCGAGCGGGGGGCGTCGCCCGGCGTCCGCAGGGTGTCGAGGACCTGACGGACCTCATCGAGTGCCTCCTTGCTCGCGGCCCTGATGGTGGTGAGCGCGGTGCGCGCCTGCTCGGGATCCTGGTCCAGGAGCGCCAGCCCGACACCGGCCTGGACGTTGATGACGGAGATCGAGTGGGCGAGCACGTCGTGGAGTTCGCGGGCGATCCTCAGCCGCTCCTCGTCGGCCCGCCGCTTCTCCGCTTCCTCGCGCTCGGCCCGCTCGCGGATCATCTGCTCGCGGCGCAGCCGGACCAGCTCCGAGGCGGCGATGATGGCCACCACCCAGGCGGCGACGCCGAGTTCCTGGATCCAGGGGGGCGGGGTGTCGTCGGCTGGAGGCAACCAGTGGAAGAGCCAGAACGCGACGAGCACATGCCCCGCCCAGAGCATGCCCACGGCCGACCAGGCGGCCCAGCGGTGGCCCGTGACGATGGCGGCGAAGCAGGCCACGGCGACGCTGATGAAGACCGGGCCGTACGGATACCCGGCGGCGAAGTAGACCATCGCCACGGCGGACGTGCCGAAGACGGTCACGCGCGGATAGCGGTGGCGCACGACCAGCAGGGCGGGGCCGATGAGGAGCAGCAGGCGGGCGAAGGCGTCGAGGGACGCACGACCTGGCTGGTCGTGCGCGGCGAAATTCGTCCCCACGATCTGGAAGACGGCGACCGCGAGTGAGGACGCCCAGACCGGACGACGCGAATCGGGCGCGCCCAGCCAACGCTGCCACGCCCGTCCGTCCGGAAACCCGTCCCTCACCTCGGTCATAACGCAACGCTAGACCGGGCCGCGTCCTTCACGCGTCCGCCGCGCGTGGTGGGCGCCTCTACTCCCCGTGCAGTAGCCCATCGCCGCGGGCCGCACCACCGGAGGCCGTAGCGAAGGCGAGGAGAAGGCCCGTGGCAGAGCCGCCGCGCGGGCGACGTCGTGCGGGCGCCATCAGGCGGGCGCCGCGGCGCGGGCGCCATCACGCAGGTGATGTCGTGCGGGCGCCGCCGCGCGGGCGACGTCGTGCCGCAGCCGCCGCGACGGGCTCTGCGCGTCCCCGTGCCGCGCCCGGCGGTCGTCCAAGAGCGCATCGGCGGACCTGTCAGCCCGACGTGGGGCCGTGCAATGCGCCGCCGAGGGCGCCCCTCCCTGATGGATTCCGGACCGGACCGGTCGCGAGTCCGTTCCAGTGACCGTCGTAGGGCGTTGTGGGACCTCGTAGGGCGTCGTCCGACGCTGCCCGGCACGAGAACAGGACACCATGACGACCACACCCGGGCACGCGAGCAGCAGCCTCCCCGGCAACCCGCCAGTCGTCGGCCTGGCCCGGTTCCGCCGCGCTTACACGGCTACGAGATCCCCCAGCCACCCGCGAAGCCATGATCCGGACCGCCGCCACCTGGCAGCTCACGCGACCCAGCGGTCGGCCGGAGCGGCCGGGACCCACTCGGCGAGCGCCCGTTCTGCGGCCTCGTCCGCGGTGCGTACGCGTCGATGATCAACGCGGCCGGCAGCCCGTCGCGCCCCGGGGGAACGTAGCGGTGAGCTCAGACGAGACCATGCGGGGTTCGCGGGGCGGCGGAACGCAGGAACAGCTCCGCCGCGCCATCGGCGACGAGCTGCCCACAACGCCTAAGAGCTGAGCTCCACGGGCCCGCGGGCCGCCGTCAGGAGCGGTCCATCACGGTCAGCGCCCGCCGCGCCAGCCTGCTCGTCCGTACGATTCCGGCAAGCGTCGTCCGACCGCGTGTGATCTCCGCGAACAGGTTCCACGCGGGCCGGAAGTTCGTGATCGCCGCGTGCAGCAGACCGGGGCGACGCTCGAAGACCTTCAGCATCCGCCGCCCCACGCCCATCTCGACGCCCAGCCCCGCCTTGATGGCGTAGGCGTAGTTGAGCGCCTGGCGGCGGGCTTCGACCGCGTCCTGCGCCTCGGCGATCCGCACCGCCCACTCCCCCGCGAGCCGTCCCGAGCGAAGCGCGAACGAGATGCCCTCACGGGTCCACGGCTCCAGCAGTCCGGCCGCGTCCCCGCAGACCAGCGCCCGACCGCGGGACAGCGGCGAGTCGTCGGCCCGGCAGCGGGTCAGGTGCCCGGAGGAGATGCTCGGTTCGAACCCGGCCAGGCCCAGCCGGGCGATGAACGTCTCCAGATAGCGCTTGGTGCCCGCCCCGTCGCCGCGCGCCGAGATCACACCGACCGTGAGCGTATCCCCCTTGGGGAACACCCACCCGTAACTCCCGGGGATCGGGCCCCAGTCGATGAGCACCCGCCCCGCCCAGTCCTCGGCGACAGTCGCGGGGACGGGGATCTCCGCCTCCAGTCCGAGGTCGACCTGGTCGAGCTTCACCCCGACATGTGCACCTATCCGGCCGGCGCTTCCGTCGGCGCCCACGACCGCACGCGCCAGTACGGTCTCGCCGCCGCCGAGCACCACGGCGACGGTGCGCCGGTCGGGCACCGCGGGACCGTGCTGCTCGACACGGGAGACGGTGACGCCCGTGCGAACCCGCGCTCCCGCGGCCTGCGCCGCCTCGACCAGGCGCTGGTCGAACTCGGGCCGGTTGATGAGCCCGAAGAGCATGTACTTGGATCGGCGGGTCCGGGTGAGCCGGCCGTCCATGGAGAAAGTGACGGCGTGCACCCGGTCGCACAGCGGGAGTTCGAACCCGGGCGGCAGAGCGTCGCGCGAGGGACCGATGATCCCGCCGCCGCACGTTTTGTACCGGGGCAACTCCGCCTTCTCCAGCAGCAGGACCCGGCGTCCGGCGACCGCCGCGGCGTAGGCCGCCGAGGCCCCCGCGGGGCCGGCGCCGATCACCACGACGTCCCACACCGGCTCGCCTTCCCGCCCCGTGCTCTCGCTGCTCACGTGTGCTTCCGCTCCCGCTCGACCCTGGGTCCGCACGCCGGAGGCCATGGCTCCCGCGCTCGCCTGGCATCCTACGGCTCATGGTCACGAACGCTACGGCTCATGGTCACGAACGCCCGCTGTGGGATGATCAACAGGACGGACGCCGTACGAGATCCGGTCGGCGGACCCGCGTAGCGCCAGCCCGAAGCGTGCACGCCCGCGCACCCGCGCGAGCACGCGCGTCACCTGCCCCGACGCCCACCGCGTCCCGCACCCACAAGGAGCGTGCCCCCATGGAGCCGACCGCGCTGCCCGCACTGGCCGAAAGCGTCGCCTCGCTGATGCCTCGTGCGAGGCAGGAACTGGCCGAGCTGGTCGCGTTCCGTTCCGTCGCCGACCCCGCGCAGTTCCCGAAGAGCGAGTGCGAGGCGGCCGCGAACTGGATCGCCGAGGCACTGCGCGCAGAGGGCTTCCAGGACGTGGCCCTGCTCGACACCCCGGACGGCACCCGGTCCGTCTACGGTTTCCTCCCCGGCCCCGAGGGAGCCCCGACCGTACTGCTCTACGCGCACTACGACGTGCAGCCCCCGTTGGACGAAAACGCCTGGCACTCCCCGCCGTTCACCCTCACCGAGCGCGACGGACGGTGGTACGGGCGCGGCGCCGCCGACTGCAAGGGCGGCCTGATCATGCACCTCACCGCGCTGCGCGCCCTGAAGGAGCGCGGCGGCGTCCCCGTCCATGTGAAGATCATCGCCGAGGGTTCGGAGGAACAGGGCACCGGCGGACTCGAGCGGTACGCCGAGGCGCACCCCCAACTCCTCGCCGCCGACACCATCGTCATCGGCGACACGGGCAACTTCCGCGTCGGTCTGCCCACCGTCACGGCGACACTGCGCGGCATGACGCTCGTCCGGCTCCAGGTGGACACCCTCCAAGGCAACCTGCACTCGGGGCAGTTCGGCGGCGCGGCCCCGGACGCGCTCGCCGCGCTGATCCGCATACTCGACTCGCTGCGGGCCGAGGACGGCTCGACGACGGTCGACGGGCTCACCTCCGACGCGCGGTGGGAGGGTCTGCAGTACCCGGAGGAGGACTTCCGCAAGGACGCCAAGGTGCTCGACGGCGTCGAGCTGATCGGATCCGGTACGGTCGCCGACCGCATCTGGGCGCGCCCGGCGGTGACCGTCCTCGGCATCGACTGTCCGCCGGTCGCGGGTGCCACGCCGTCCGTCCAGGCCTCCGCCCGCGCTCTGATCAGCCTCCGCGTGCCGCCCGGCACGGACGCCGGCGATGCCGCCAAGCTGCTCTCCGCCCATCTGGAATCCCGGGCTCAGTGGGGTGCCCGGATCACGGTCGACGAGGTCGGCCGCGGCCAGCCGTTCCGCGCCGACACGGCAAGCCCCGCGTATGCGGCCATGGCGGCGGCCATGCGCGCGGCCTACCCGGGCGAGGAGATGCAGACCGCGGGCCAGGGCGGCTCGATCCCGCTGTGCAGCACCCTCGCGTCGCTCTACCCGGAGGCCGAGATCCTGCTCATCGGGCTGAGCGAGCCGGACGCACAGATCCATGCGGTCAACGAGAGCGTGTCCCCTGAGGAGTTGGAGCGTCTCTCGCTCGCCGAGGCGCTGTTCCTGCTCAACTACCGGACAGCCGCGGCCGGTTGATCCCGCGGTGTGTGCCCGGCGCCGCGAACGCCGGGCACACCCGAAGACCGCCGGATGCACAGGAGCGGCGGGCACTCACCCCACCGGGACCCCCGCCTCCAGGTTCAGGACCGTGGACCGCTCACGGGCCCGCAGCGCCCATTGCAGCCGTTTGAACCGTACGGGCGGCAGCAGTTCTGCCGCCTCGCTCTCGCTGACGAAGCGGGCGGCGCGCAGTTCCGAACAGGGCAGCAGCAGCCGGTCGGCCGCACTGTCGAGCGTGCCCCCGTCGAAGAGCAGGCGCAGGCCGCCGAACGCGGGCGGCACAGGGGGCTCCCAGTCGACGACAAGAAGGGCCGGCACGCGGTCGAGTTCTATGCCGATCTCCTCGGCGACCTCCCGCATCCCGGCCCTTGCGGGCGCCTCTCCGGATTCGACCACTCCTCCGGGGAACTCCCAGCCGGGCTTGTAGGTGGGGTCCACGAGCAGCACCCGGTCCTGCTCGTCGAAGAGCAGGACGCCAGCGGCCAGGGTCTCGGAGGTGGGTTCGGGTGTCTGGACTATTTCGCAGGATCCCGCGGCCCCGGTCCGTACGGCCTCGGCGACGTGTTCCGCCGTCTGCCGGGGGGTGAGCGCACTGGTGTCGATGGTGTAAGCGTCCTTCTCCAGCCAGGAGAGCGCCGAACGGTAGCGGGCCATGTGGTCGAGCTCCCACTGCCGTGTGCGCGCACTGTGCTCCGGATCGTCGGCGAACTCCTCCCGCCCGGCGATCCGTTGGCGCAGGATCGTTTCGTCAGGTGACAAGAGCACATGCCGTACGGGAATCCGGCGAGCGGCCAGTCCCCCGAAGATCTCATCGCGGTAGTCCTGCCGCAGCAGGGTCATCGGGACGACGAGCGTGCCGCCGAGGTCGGCCAGCATCGCCGCCGCAGTATCCACGACGAGACGCCGCCAGATGGACAGTTCCTGGAAGTCCCGGACTTCGTTCAGCCGCTTCTGCGGAAGCAGATACTGCAGAGTGCCGCCGGTCACCTCCGGGTCGTACAACGTGCTGCCCGGTATCAGATCGGTCAGTTCCCGGGCCGCGCTGGTCTTCCCCGCACTGAACGCACCGTTCAGCCAGACGATCACGGTTCCCCCTCTTCCGGTAGCCCCCAGTGGACTGCCCGCTACACCTTGCCACGGAAACCAGCGGTGGCAAGGTCGGCGAATGGCCAGTCGGCGCGCGGTCGGCCCTTGCCGGCACCTAGCGTGAGCCCGGCGATTAAGTGGCGCTGCATGAAAAAGTCCAGGATGGTGCGGGGCGAGGATCATCGAGGCGCCGACGTGACCGGCAGTTTCTTGCCGTCGGAGACGAAGACCAGCGCCCAGAGGAAGTCATGTACATCCAGGTGAACTGGAGCGTGCCCAGCGCCGCGAGTGCCGGGCGGCATAGCGCCAGGTGATGCGCCAGTACTGCGTCCACTCCCCGGCGGCGTCGACCTGCGCCCTCATCGGAGCCGTGGCCACCGCCGCGCTACTCGTCCTGAATCGTGGGCTCTTGCGGTGGCGGGAGGATGCCCCGGGCGATCGCCGCGGTGACAGCCGCGGTGCGGTCATTGACATGGAGCTTTTCGAAGGCGTGCAGGAGGTGGGTCTTTACGGTGGCTTCCCCGATGAGGAGTTCGCGGCCGATCTGCGGGTTGCTCATCCCCCGGGCGACCAGGGTCAGGACCTGGTGCTCACGAGGGGTCAGGGCCGGGGCCGGGGGGTTGCGCATACGCGTGACGAGTCTGGCCGCGACCGGCGGGGCCAGCACGGTCTCTCCCGCGGCGGCGGCGCGGACAGCGGCGAGCAGAACGTGATGAGCCGCGTCCTTGAGAAGGTACCCGGTGGCGCCGGCTGCCACCGCCCGGACTATGTCGCCATCCGTGTCGTAGGTGGTGAGCACGAGGACGCGAACGCCGGGGAATTCGGCGGTGATGCGCTCGGTGGCGGTGACACCGTCTCCGCCGGGCATCCTGAGGTCCATCAGGACGACGTCGGGCCGCAACACACGAACCCGGTCGACTGCTTGGGTCCCCGAGGATGCCTCGCCGACCACCTGGAAATCCGGTTCGGTGGCGAGGAGACCGGTCAGACCCAGGCGTACCACCGGGTGGTCATCGACGACAACGATGGTGACCGGACCATCGGGACCGGCCGTCATAGACATACCGTCACGGTGGTGCCTGATCCTGGGCTGCTGGTCACCCGAAGGGCACCACCGATCTGGCGTACACGGGTGTGCATGCCGTGGAGCCCGAATCCTCCGGTCAGCACATCCCCGCCCGGGCGATCGACCGAAGAAGTCGTGAAGCCGCGCCCGTCGTCGCCGATCTGCAGCTCGACCCGGTCATGGTGGTACGAGAGGTGGATGCGCACGTGCTGGGCACCGGCGTGCTTGCGCACATTGGCGAGGGCTTCCTGGAGGACTCGCACCATGATCACCTCTTGGTCCGCGGGCAGCACCCGTGCCATCCCACTCGTGCCGAAGGTGGTGATGGCCCCGGTCTCCTGGCCGAATCGGTCGCCGAGGCGGGCCAGGGCGTCGGGCAGGGAGCCCTGGCGCAGGGCGACGGGGCCGAGAGCAGCCACCAAGGAGCGTGCCTCCGCCAGGTTTTCCCCGGCCGTCCGTGCGGCGAGGCGGAGGCGCTCCCGCGCCTCGTCAGGGCTTGACTCCAGGGTGGCCTCGGCCCCGCGGATGAGCATGTGCACACTGGTGAAGCCCTGCGCCAAGGTGTCGTGGATCTCGTGAGCGAGCCGCTCCCGCTCGGCAAGTACCCCTTCCCTGTGATGGGCCCGAAGGAGTTCGGCACGGGTGCTGGCCAGCTCGGCGATCAACTCGGCCCGCTTGGCGCTTTCGTGGGAGATACCGCCTACCCAGGCCCCGAATGCCATGGCGACGACCGGGCCGGCCACAAGAAGGAGCAGGGCGGCCGCACTCGATCCGCGCCCCGCCGTCAGCGCTGCCGCGGAGACGCCGGAGAGTACGACAGCGCCGGCAATCCACCAGCGCCAGCCCTTCAGCATCACGAAGAGTTGCGGGTAGAGGATGGTCAACACGACGGCGGACGACGGCGCGAGCCAGACCATGGCGGCGAACAGCGCCCACGCCACCGGCAGATACCACAGACCCCGTTGTGCACTCCTCGTCCTGAGCGCGCCCGCGCCGATCAACGCGTACCAGCAGGCCATGGCGGTCGCCAGGACCGCGACCGTGACCGCGCGCCCCGATGACTCTCCCTCGACCAGGGCCAGGACGGAGGCGAGAGCGAGTAGCACGACCGTGGCCACATGCCAGCCGACGAGGTACCGCTGGTTGAAGGCCGCCTGAGCCATCCCGTCACCTCCTCGCCTTGCGACGAACGGCGCGACCGATCAGCGGCCGCGCCGCCCGTCCCAGCGGAACGTCCTGGTGCACAGTGCCAGTGCGCCGAGCGCCCAGAATCCCAGGATCAGGGCCACACGCGCCAGCTCCCAGGTCCCGGCGGGCTCGGCGCTCTGGTAGGCCGACGGCAGGAATACCGCATGCATGCCCTGGATCATCCATTTCAGCGGGAACAGGGCGGCCATCCGCTGCAGTACCTCCGGCAGGCTGCTGAAGGGGAAGAAGACGCCCGAGATGAACTGCAGCGCGATGAACGGGATCGTGATGACCGGGGCCGCGGCTTTCGCACTCCGGGCCAGGCCGGAGACCGCGATCCCCAGCAGCGAGCAGCTCGTCGAACCCAGAACGGTCACCCATGCCAGCACCATCCAGTTGCCGGCCCGGTCCGGCAGGTGCAGGCCGAAGAAGGCAGTCCCCACGGCGAGCATGACCGCAAGCTGGGCGGTGGTGATGGTCAGCACAAGAAGGATCTTGCCGACGAAGTAGGAGGACGGCGGCATGGGCAGCCCCCGCAAGCGCTTCAGCGTTCCGTCATGCCGCTCGGCGGCCACAGCCACGCCGAGTGTCTGGAAACTCGCGCCCATCACTCCACTGGCAATCATCCCGCTGACCAGCACCTGCCGGATCGGCACGCCCGCTTCCGCATCCCCGTGGAAGATCGACCCGAAGAGCACCAACATCAGCAGGGGGAAGAGCAGGGTGAAGAAGAGGGCTTCCCTGGCCCGGACGAACTGCCTGATCTCCAGGCCGCCTCGGGCCAGTCCGATGGTGATCGGTCCGTTCCGGGACCGGCGCGGTGACGTTGCCGCAGGCAGGGGGTCGAGGACGGTCACTGCTGCGCTCCGATCATGTCCAGATAGATGTCTTCGAGAGTGGGCCGGGTGACGACCAGGTCCGGGACGTCGCCCCCGAATCGTGCGGACAGTTCCTGCACCACCTGGGCCGGGCTGCCCGTCACCAATTCCTGGGTGCGATCGTCCTCACGCCAGCCCACCGTCGCCCCGGCCAGGTGTCGGCCGCCCAGACAGGCCGGGGTGTCGACGGCCACAACACGCCCGTTCACGATGACGGCGACCCGGTCCGCCAGATGCTCCGCCTCCTCCAGGTAGTGCGTGGTGAGCCAGACCGTTGTCCCGGCATTGCGCAATGCGGCGATCAGGTCCCAGAACTGCCGGCGAACCTCGGGGTCGAAGCCGGTCGTGGGCTCGTCCAGGAAGAGCAGCTCGGGCCGGCCGAGGATGCCGAGTCCCACATCGAGTCGTCGGCGCTGGCCACCGGACAGAGCGGACACCCGGGCGGTGCGCCGGTCGGCCAGGCCGACCGACTCGGCCACCTCGGCAGGGTGCAGTGGGGCGGGGTAGTACCGGGCGAAGTGCCGCAGCACCTCGTCCACCGTGAGCTCGTCGAAGTCCCCGGTCTCCTGCAGCACGATCCCGATCCGGGAGCGCCAGACCGGGCCCGCCGTGCCGGGGTCCTGGCCCAGCACCCGGACCTCGCCGGCATCACGTGGGCGGTAGCCCTCCAGAATCTCCGTGGTGGTGGTCTTGCCGGCCCCGTTCGGGCCGAGCACCGCGAAGATCTCACCCCGTTCCACTTGCAGGTCGAGATCCTTCACGGCCTGCCGATCGCCGTATCCTTTGCACAACTCCCGCGCCCAGATCGCAAGATCGGCGCCGCCATGGTCTCCGCTGCTCATGGCGCCCAGCTTCGCCCCGGCGACCACATCCGCGAACCGCGGACAGGAGGAGAGGGCCATCCACCGATCGGTGGATGCTCGCGCCCGGATGGCCGGGCCGGATCGGTGCTCGGCACCGCGACGTCCTCGGCGCCGCAAGGTGTACGTGCCGCCTGCTGCGAAGGCATGGCGGCGCTACCGCTCTTCAACCCCGACGGCGACACCGATCCCCAGCCACCCCGGGGCGCCTGTCAGCCGGGGCCGTCACCGAGGCATCCGCCATCCTGGTCTGCACCCCGCATACGCGGGCCCCATCCCGGGTCGTTCAAGAACCTGCTGGACTGGACGGTCGGCGGCACGGAAATCCGGGACAAACCCGTGGCCCGGGTGAACGCAGAGGCCCCCGGCCACGGGCAGGGCACGGAGGCGACCCTCAATTCCGTTCTGGGCTACGCGGGCGTCAAGATCGTGGACCGGGCCTGCGCAAAATCCCGTGGCCGTCGCCATGGTGGACACGGACGGTTGCTTCACCGGCGCGCGGAGTCACCAGCTCGGCAGAGTCCTTTCGCTCCGGGCAACGCCCGGAACCACATGGATCCTGATCGCCGGACAGCGCCGGCGAACGCTACGCCGTCCTTACCTCTGTCCGCTCGATGCCTGCCGAAGAAGCCGACCACACGGCCGCAGCGGCACCGATCAGCCCGGCGTCCGCCCCCGTCTGCGCCGGCGCCACCTCGAGCCCGCCCACGAACGACAGCGTCGCGTACTCCCGCAGAGCACGGCGCAGCGGGCCGAACAGCACCTCGCCCGCGGACGCCACACCACCCCCGATGACCGCGATCTCGATCTCCACGAGCGTCGCCGTCGCCGCGATTCCCGCCGCCAGTGCCTGGGCCGCCCGCGCGAAGGAGGCCAGTGCGACCGGGTCCCCCGCGCGCGCAGCCCGCGCGACGGCGGCGGCAGTCGCGTCGCCGTCCGCCGCCGGGCGCCAGCCGCCCTCCAGCGCGCGGCGGGCGATGTTCGGGCCGCTCGCTATGCGTTCCACGCATCCCCGCGCACCGCACGGGCACGGGTCGCCGTCGAGGTCCACGCTGATGTGCCCGATGTGCCCGGCGTTCCCGGTCGGGCCGGGATGCAGCCGGTTGTTGAGTACCAGCCCGCCGCCGACGCCGGTCGACACCACCATGCACAGCGCGTTCGCGTGTCCCCGGGCCGCGCCCTGCCAGTGCTCGGCGGCCGTCATGGCCACCCCGTCACCCACAAGGGTCACCGGCAGGTCACCGGTCGTCGCCCGCACACGGTCGACCAGCGGATAGTCCCTCCACCCCGGCACATTCACCGGTCGGACCGTACCCGCGGAGGCGTCGACGGGCCCGGCGCTGCCGATGCCGACGGCAGTCACCTCGGCCCATCGGGGGTCGGCAGCCAGGTCCCCGAGCACGGTCTCCACGGCGCCCATCACGGTCTCGCCGTCCTCGCGCGCCGGCGTCGGTCGTTGGGCCCGCACGAGGAGCCGTCCCTCACCGTCGACCAGCGCCCCGGCGATCTTGGTACCACCGATGTCGAGGGCGGCGACGAGGTCGTTCTGCATCGGTGTCGTATCTCCTGGTGGGCGGGGTTTTCGGCAGTTCGGTCTCAGGTTCCGCCGGTTCAGTCTCACCGGTTTTGACAACGTTGTCCAGGCTCTATGCTCATAGCGCAACCGCCCAAGGACGAAGAGGAACGCGCACGTGTCCGACACCGCCCCTCGCACCAAGCGCCGCTACGGCACCAGGCCGACCATGAAGGACGTCGCCGCACGCGCGGGCGTCGGCCTGAAGACGGTGTCGCGGGTGGTGAACGGCGAGCCCGGCGTCACACCGGACACCGTCCGCCGTGTGCAGGAGTCCATCGATGCCCTCGGCTTCCGGCGCAACGACAGCGCCCGCGTGCTGCGCAAGGGCCGCACCGCGAGCATCGGGCTCGTCCTGGAGGACCTCGCGGACCCGTTCTACGGTCCGATGAGCCGCGCGGTGGAGGAGACCGCGCGAGCGCACGGCGCCCTGCTGATCCACGGCTCCAGCGCCGAGGACGCCGGGCGCGAGCAGGAACTCGTCCTGGCACTCTGCGCCCGCCGGGTCGACGGACTGGTGATCGTGCCCGCCAGCGACGACCACCGCTACCTTGAACCGGAGATCGCCGCGGGCGTGGCCACGGTGTTCGTGGACCGCCCCGCGGGCCGGATCGAGGCCGACGCGGTCCTCACCGACAGCTTCACCGGCGCCCGCGACGGCGTCGCGCACCTCATAGCCCACGGCCACCGCAGGATCGGCTTCATCGGCGACCAGCCGCGGATCCACACCGCCTCCGAGCGGCACCGTGGCTACCGCGCCGCCATGGCGGCGGCCGGACTCCCCGTCGACGAGTCCTGGGTGGCGCTCGGCTCCACGGAACCGGAGCGCGTACGGTCGGCGGCGCAGGCGATGCTGGACGGCCCTGAGCCGGTCACCGCGCTCTTCTGCGGCAACAACCGCGTGACGGTCACCGCCGTACGCGTGCTCAACGGCCGGCTGCGGCCGGTCGCCCTGGTCGGCTTCGACGACTTCGAGCTGGCCGATCTGCTCTCCCCGGCGGTAACCGTGATCGCCCAGGATTCCGCCCAGTTGGGGCGTACGGCCGCCGAACAGCTCTTCCGCAGGCTCGAGGGCGGCGCGGCGCAGGAGCCCATGAGCTTCCTGCTGCCGACACGGCTGATTCCGCGCGGCTCCGGCGAACTGCCACCCGCCGACGAGGCCGCCGACTGAGGCGCCCGCGACACCGGCCCCGAGGGCGACACCGGCCCCGAGGGCGACACCGGCCCCGAGGGCGTCGCCGGTCCCGAGGACACCGGCCCGGACGTCACCGGCGCCTACGTCGCCGGCGCCGGTGCGACGGACGCCGACGCGCCCCTTCGAAGCACCTTCGACCCCGCCCCGGCGCACCGCTGAGTAGAAGTGGTTGGGGCCCGCGTTCAGCACCCCGCGCGGTTCCATGACGATGAGCCGACGTCCGTCGTCCTCCGTGATGTCGTGGATCGCGATGACACCAGGGTGCCCGATGCGGGCCGCCGCGCGCGCCACGCGTTGCAACCACAGCCGCAGATCGGCGAGTTCGCGCCCGGAGGCGTCGCTGTACGTGCGCAGCTCCTTGACAGCGACCTCACGGCCGAGGACCGCACCCTCGCGGCCGAGGGCCTCGTCCACCGCCTGGCACACCACGCCCGTCCCACGGCGCCCGAGCTGCCGCACCACTCGATGACGACCGGCGAGCAGGCACTCCGGCCCGGCGTCCTGTCCGTGCTCCCCCGTCGACACTGCTACTCCGATTCTCGGCTTCGGCCGGTTCCGGGGCCCAGCCTACGGGCTGACCGCCGGATCGCGTCCGGAGTCCGCACCACCGTTGCACCGGTGCGCTCCCAACACCGCTCTGGCGCCCAGGAGTTGACCGAGCAGTTCAGGTAGTTCAGGCACTCCGGGCAGTCCGGGCAGGCCGGGCAGTCCCGGCATGACGAGCGTGGACCGGTGTCGGACCCGTACGCCCTGGCCCTCAGTCCGTGACGGTCCGTCCAGCCAGACACTCGAGTTCGGTGCGGTCGAGGCCGGTGAGCCCGGTGACCTCGTCGGCGTCCACCGCACCGCAGTCGAGTCCGCGCAGCAGATAGCCGCTCAGGGCCTTGGCGGTGGCGGGTTCGTCCATCACGTCGCCGCCCGCCCTGTTGGCATAGGCGGCGAGCCGGGCCGCCGCCTGCTCAAGTCCCTCGCGGTAGAAGGCGTAGACGGCGGCGTAACGGGTGGGCAGGTGCCCCGGGTGCATGTCCCAGCCCTGGTAGTAGGCGCGCGCGAGGGAGCGGCGTACGAGCGCGTGGTGGAGCCGCCAGGCGTCGTGGACCTGTGAACTCGGGCCGACGGGAAGGACGTTGGTGGAGCCGTCGGAGAGCCGTACGCCGGTACCCGCGGCCGCGACCTGCATGACGGCCTTGGCGTGGTCGGCGGCTGGGTGGTCCATGGACTGGTACGCGGCGCTGACGCCGCAGGCGGCGCTGTAGTCGAACGTGCCGTAGTGCAGGCCGGTGACGCGCCCCTCGGCGGCGTCGATCATGCGAGCGACGGTGGCCCGGCCGTCGGGGCCGAGGATCGCCTGGGTGGTCTCGATCTGGATCTCGAAGCCGATCCGCCCGGGTTCGAGCGCGCGCGCCGTCTCGAACTCCTCGCAGAGCCGCACCATCGCGGTGACCTGCTCGGCGCAGGTCACCTTGGGCAGGGTGAGGACGAGTCCGCCGGGTAGTCCGCCGGCCCCCATCAGTCCGGTGAGGAAGATGTCGAGGGTGCGGATGCCGCGGTCGCGGACGGCGGCCTCCATGCACTTCATGCGGATGCCCATGTACGGGGCGGCGGTGCCGTTTTCGTACGCCTCGGCGACCAGGCGGGCGGCCCGGACGGCGGCGGCGTCCTCCTCGGAGTCGGGCCGCGGGCCGTAACCGTCCTCGAAATCGATGCGCAGGTCCTCGACGGGCTCGCGCTCCAACTTGGCGCGGACGCGTGCGTGGACGGGCCCGGCGAGACGGTCGTCCAGGTCGAGGACGGCGGCGAAGGCGGCCGCGTCGGGCGCGTGCTCGTCGAGGGCGGCGAGGGCCCGGTCACCCCAGGAGCGGATGGTGCCGGCGGCGAAGACGTCGGCCGGGACGTAGACGGTGTGCACGGGCTGACGTGTGCCGGGATCGCCGGGGAAGCGGCGGGCGAGGTCGGCGTCGACGGCGGCCAGCGAGGCTCCGATCTCCTCGTGCACCGCGCCTGTGAGGCTGGTGGCCACGGCCGCGTTCTGCTCCGCCCGCACGCGCTCGCCCTGTTCCGTGCGAACGGTCTCGTCCTGCCCCATGCGACAACCCTCCACGGTCCGCTGCACGTCGATCACCACAAGAATCAACAATCTGTTGAATGACGCTATCCGCGGGTCGGCTCGCAGGTCAACACCCACTCTGCACGCGTGAGGCCCTCGTACGCACGGCGTACGAGGGCCTCACGGCGGAACGGCCTCACGGCCCAGGGGTCAGCCCTTGCGGGACTTGACCTCCTCGGTGAGCTGCGGGACGACCTGGAAGAGGTCGCCGACCACGCCGTAGTCGACCAGGTCGAAGATCGGGGCCTCGGCGTCCTTGTTGATGGCCACGATGGTCTTCGAGGTCTGCATACCGGCCCGGTGCTGGATCGCACCGGAGATGCCCGCCGCGATGTAGAGCTGCGGCGAGACGGACTTGCCGGTCTGGCCGACCTGGTGGGTGTGCGGGTACCAGCCGGCGTCGACGGCCGCGCGGGAGGCACCGACGGCGGCACCGAGGCTGTCGGCCAGCGCCTCGATCAGCGGGAAGTTCTCCGCGCCGTTCAGACCGCGGCCACCGGAGACCACGATCGCGGCCTCGGTGAGCTCGGGGCGGCCGGTCGCCTCGCGCGGGGTGCGGGAGACGACCTTGGTGCCGGTCGACGTACTCCCGATGGTGACGGCGAGCTGCTCGACGGTCCCGGCGGCCGGGGCGGCCTCGGGCGCGGCCGAGTTGGGCTTGACCGTGATGACCGGAGTGCCCTTGGTGACACGGGACTTGGTGGTGAAGGCGGCGGCGAACACCGACTGGGTGGCCACCGGCCCTTCGTCGCCCGCCTCGAGGTCGACGGCGTCGGTGATGATGCCGGAGCCGATGCGGACGGCCAGGCGCGCGGCGATCTCCTTGCCCTCCGGGGAGGACGGGACGAGCACGGCGGCCGGGGAGACGGCGTCGTACGCGGCCTGCAGCGCGTCGACCTTCGGCGCGACCAGGTAGTCGGTGAACTCGGGGGCGTCGGCGGCGAGGACCTTCACCGCGCCGTACTCGGCGAGGGTGGAGGCGGCGGAGTCGGCACCGGCGCCGAGGTGGACGGCGACGGGCTCGCCGATGCGGCGGGCCAGCGTCAGCAGTTCCAGGGTCGGCTTCTTGACGGCGCCGTCCACGTGGTCGACGTAGACGAGAACTTCAGCCATGGGATTGCTCTCCTGCGGGTGCGAAGTATCTGGGGGCGGTTGGGGTGGTGGCCGAAGCTGCTCAGATGAACTTCTGGCCCGCAAGGAACTCGGCCAGCTGCTTGCCGCCCTCGCCCTCGTCCTTGACGATCGTTCCGGCGGTACGGGCCGGGCGCTGCGCCGCGTCGTCCACCGCGGTCCAGGCGCCCTCCAGGCCGAGCTCGCTCGCCTCCAGGCCCAGGTCCGACAGGTCCAGGGACTCCACCGGCTTCTTCTTGGCGGCCATGATGCCCTTGAAGGACGGGTAGCGGGCCTCGCCCGACAGGTCGGTCACGGACACGACTGCCGGGAGCGAGGCCTCCAGCTCCTCGGTCGCGGCGTCGCCGTCACGGCGGCCGGTGACCTTGCCGTCGTTCACGGAGACCTCGGACAGCAGCGTCACCTGCGGCACGCCCAGGCGCTCGGAGAGGATCGCCGGGAGCACGCCCATGGTGCCGTCGGTGGAAGCCATACCGCAGATCACCAGGTCGTAGCCGATGTGCTCGATGGCCTTGGTGAGCACGAGCGAGGTGCCGAGCGCGTCGGTGCCGTGCAGGTCGTCGTCCTCGACGTGGACGGCCTTGTCGGCACCCATGGAGAGGGCCTTGCGCAGCGCGTCGCGGGCGTCCTCCGGACCGACGGTGAGCACGGTGATCTCCGCGTCGTCGGCGTCCTCGGCGATCTGGAGGGCCTGCTCGACCGCGTACTCGTCGAGCTCGGACAGCAGACCGTCAACCGCCTCGCGGTCGGTGGTCAGGTCCTCGGCGAAGTGCCGGTCGCCGGTGGCGTCGGGCACGTACTTCACACAGACAACGATCCTCAAGCTCACGACCGGCTCTCCTACTGCATCGTCTAATTTCCGCGGGGTTCCCCACGTAAGGGCCAGGGGCCTGCCCAGTTGGCAGCATAGGCGTCTTTCGGGGCGTATCCCGGTTGGGGCGGCCCGCGCTCCGACCAGAAATATTACTCGTCAGTACAGTGTGCACCTGCCCCGTATTCAAGGCCGGTGAACTGTGACGTTGCCAACGCTCCGTAACCGGCGTGCACCCGCCACCGACCGCTCGCCTCCCGCCGTCAGTCCCGCAGACCCGTGAAGCGGCCCTGGTGGTGCAGGAGCGGGCGCCCTGGGCCGTCCGGGTCACCGGAGACCACTTCGGCCATGACGATCCGGTGATCGCCGGCGGGTATCCGGGCCACCACCCGGCACACCAGCCATGCCGGAACGCCGTCGAGGAGAGGCACTCCGTGCGGCCCCGGCCGCCAGTCGGTGGGCGGCGCGAACCGGTCGGCGCCTTTGCGGGCGAAGGTGGCGGCCAGCTCCTGCTGGTGCTCGCCCAGGACATGGACGCCCACGTGCCCGGCCTCGGCGATCACCGGCCAGCTGGACGAGCCGGTGCCGATGCCGAAGGAGATCAGCGGAGGCTCGACGGCCACGGAGGTGAGCGAGGTCGCGGTGAACCCGACCGGGCGGGTGCCCTGCGCGGTGATCACGGCGACACCCGCGGCGTGGCGGCGGAAGGCGGAGCGCAGAAGGTCGGAGGTGGCGAGGTCGCGGTCGGCGAGCGGGGACGTACCGAGATCGTGCGCGGCCGTCATGCAGTTGTCCTTCGGTCGTGGTCCGGGTGGGCGAGCGGGATGCGTGGTGCTCAGAGCCGACCGGGACAGCGGGCACCGGCGTGCCGCGCGAGATCCACGTACGAACGTCCGTAGAGAGGGAGGAGCCACTGCATCGCATCAGCGTGGCGATCCGCGAAGCACCACGTCAAGCGGCGTCGGAGAGATGGGAGATCGATCACGCCGAGGGTGCTCCGCGTCCTGACGCGGCCTCACCCGGCGGCCCCGATCGCCTCGCCCACGGCGGCGATGACGTCCGCCTTGCGCGGCTGGCCCGCGGCCCGTCGCACGATCCGGCCGTCGCCATCGAGTACCAGGACAGTCGGCGTGCGCAGGATGTGCAGGTCCCGTACGAGGCCGAGTTGTG
Organism: Streptomyces sp. NPDC051776; assembly: GCF_040681345.1. NCBI lineage: Bacteria > Bacillati > Actinomycetota > Actinomycetes > Kitasatosporales > Streptomycetaceae > Streptomyces > Streptomyces sp. NPDC051776. The sequence continues at coordinate 116,937 of NZ_JBFAYQ010000007.1, forward strand.
CCTCGGCGTCGATCTCCACATGGGCGACACCGTCCACCATCCCGGACACGTCGGCGAGGACGCGCCGTGTGGCCCGACAAGGGCGGCAGAACGCGCTGGAGAACTGCACGAGCGTCGCGCGTTCGCCCAGCCGCGCCCCCAGACGGTCCTCGCCGAGCCGCACTTCGCCTTCGTGCCCGCGCACCTTCAGCCTCCCGCCGCGCCACACCATGAGTCCGGTCATCCCATCCTCAGCGTTCACCGGACTGCAAGAATTCCCGCCGCTCCGGACCACCTTTGCCCCGGCCTGCCGGGCATGAGTTCGCATACCGAAGCAGGCCAGGCCGGGGAGATCGGCGTACGGGGGTCGAGGTTCGGCGCGGCACTGACGACCGCGGTCAAGCCGCCGCGCTCGGCACCGCCGAAACTGGCTGCTGGAGTGGCAGGCACTGGCCTTCGAGGAACCGCTCTCGCGCTGATCGGATACGGCGCGGGCCGGCAGTGGCCGGCATGCGGCCACGGCGTGCCCACTCGCGGCCGCCTTCCGCAACGCCGTCCACGGCTACCGCCTGGGGTGCGAGATGTGCCCTTCGCTGCGCCGCGCCTCGAGCTGAGCGAGCGTCAGCCGGCCACGGGCCGTGCACGCCGGGGCGCTCGACGTGACGAGGATCTCCCGCGCGGGCGCGGCTGCGGGGCTGGCCCGGGACCGGACGATGGGGCACGATCGGCGCATGCGGCGACCTACGGCCGCGTAACTTCGCCGGGAGAACCCTCCCCGGGCCGCGCAGAAGGGTCCCCCACATGGCAGAACTCGTCTATCCGCCGGTCATCGGCCTCGCCCGCACGATGTTCAAGGCGCTCGACCTGCGCTTCGACATCAAGGGCATCGAGAACGTCCCGCGGCGGGGCGGGGCGGTTCTGGTGAGCAACCACATCGGGTACCTGGACTTCGTCTTCTGCGGTCTGACGGCCCTGCCCGCCAAACGCCTGGTGCGCTTCATGGCGAAGGAGTCGGTTTTCCGGCACCGGGTCTCCGGTCCGCTGATGCGGGCGATGAAGCACATTCCGGTGGACCGGGCGCAGGGCGAGCACGCGTACGCGCATGCGGTGAAGGCGCTGCGGGCGGGCGAGGTCGTGGGGGTGTTCCCGGAGGCGACCATCTCGCCGTCCTTCACCTTGAAGAACTTCAAGTCGGGTGCGGCCCGGATGGCACAGGAGGCGGGCGTTCCGCTGCTGCCGATGGCGCTGTGGGGCACGCAGCGGCTGTGGACCAAGGGTCGGCCCCGTAACCTCGGCCGGAACCACATTCCCATCACGATGCGCGTGGGGGAGCCCATCACCGCGGGCCCGTCCGAGACGGCGGTCAGTGTCTCCGAGCGGTTGCGCCACAGGGTCGAGGAGTTGCTGGAGGCCTGCCAGCGCGCCTATCCCGTACGGCCCAAGGGCCCGGACGACACCTGGTGGATCCCGGCGCACCTCGGCGGCACGGCCCCGACTCCGGCGGAGGCCGCGCACCTGGACCGGCGCTGACGCCCCGCCCTTGCCCGGCCGCGGCTACGGGACGCTGTGGATCTCGGTCGGCGCGCCCGGGCAGGCCTCGGCGAGCGACTCGACGAGTTCGGCCGCCGCGGCACGGAGTTCGCCGGGCGTCATCGGCTCCGTCCTCGCCAGCTGGAAGGCGGCGTTGACCGGCTCCTCGGTGAGGCGCGTCCTGGTCCCCTGGCGCCAGTTCCAGCGGCGGCAGGGGACGCCCTGGTCGTCGCGCTGGACGATCCCTCCGGGGCGGGTTGCCCGACGGCCGGCTCACCCCCCGCCGCCATGTTGAACGGCTCGCCGCCCACGGCCCGTACGAGGCGCACACCGCCCTGGATGCTGTCGGTGTCCTCTCCCCCGAGGGTGACGGGACGGGCGCCGCTGACGCACACCCGTACCCGATCAGGGCTGTGTTCCGCCCATCTCCTCCGTCAGGGCCTTGGCGAAGGAGTCCACGTCGTCCTCCGTGGTGTCGAAGGCGCACATCCAGCGGACCAGCCCTGCCGCCTCGTCCCAGAAGTAGAAGCGGTAGCGCTGCTGAAGGCGTTCGGAGACGTCGTGCGGCAGCTTGGCGAAGACCGCGTTGGACTGGACGGGATACACGATCTCGACGCCCTCGACATCGCTCACCGCCTGGGCGAGACGGCGGGCCATGGCGTTGGCGTGGCGGGCGTTGCGGAGCCAGAGGTCGCCGGCGAGCAGCGCCTCCAACTGCACCGAGACGAAGCGCATCTTGGACGGCAACTGCATGGACAGCTTGCGCACATGTTTCATCGCCCGGGCGGCTTCAGGGTTGATGACCACCACAGCCTCGCCGAACAGCATGCCGTTCTTCGTGCCGCCGAGGGACACGATGTCCACGCCCGCCGCATTGGTGAAGGCGCGCATCGGGCGGTCCAGCGACGCCGACGCGTTGGCCAGCCGGGCCCCGTCGAGATGGACCAGCATGCCGCGCTGGTGGGCGTGTTCGCAGATCGCCCTGATCTCGTCCGTGGTGTAGACGGTGCCCAACTCGGTGCTCTGGGTGATCGAGACGACCTGCGGCATGGCGCGGTGCTCGTCCTCCCAGCCGAAAGCCTCCCGGTCGATCAGCTCGGGCGTGAGCTTGCCGTCCGGAGTCGGTACGGGCAGCAGCTTGAGGCCGCCGACGCGCTCGGGGGCCCCGCACTCGTCGGTATGGACATGGGCGGTGGCGGAACAGATCACGGCACCCCAGCGATCGGTGACCGACTGGAGGGCGACGACATTGGCGCCCGTGCCGTTGAACACCGGAAAGGCCTCGGCGGTCGGGCCGAAGTGGCTGCGTATGACGCGCTGCAGATGCTCGGTGTACTGGTCCTCGCCGTACGCGACCTGGTGCCCACCGTTCGCCCGCGCGAGCGCCTCCAGGATCTCGGGGTGCGCACCCGCGTAGTTGTCGCTTGCGAACCCGCGCAGCTCGGGATCGTGGCGCCGCTTGGCGTCGGTGGTCACGGTTGCGGGGTCAGCCACAGGCGGTGTCCGTTCACTTCCTCGGCGGGCCGCTCCCAGACGCCGACGATGGCCTCGGCCAGGTCGCTCACGTCGGTGAAGCCCGCGAACTTCGCGTTGGGGCGCTCGGCGCGCATCGCGTCGTGCACCAGCGCCTTCACCACCAGGATCGCAGCAGCGGCCTGCGGGCCGCTTTCGCCCCCCTCCTTCTTGAAGGCGTCGGCGAGCGCGAGCGTCCAGGCCTCGGCCGCGGCCTTCGCCGCCGCGTACGCGGCATTGCCCGCGGTGGGCTTGCTGGCGCCGGCCGCGCTGATCAGGACGTAGCGCCCGCGGCCGCTGCGCCCCAGCGCGTCGTGGAAGGCCAGCGAGGTGTGCTGAACGGTCCTGATGAGCAGGTTGTGCAGGTGGTCCCAGTCGGCGAGCGGGGCGTCCGCGAACGTCTTGGAGCCGCGCCAGCCACCCACCAGGTGGACCAGGCCGTCGATCCGGCCGAACTCCTTCTCGGTGCGGTCGGCCCAGGCGCGGGTCGCCTCGGGGTCGAGTAGGTCCACGGTCTCGCCGGTGACGGTGGCGCCGCCGTGGGCATAGCGGGCCGCGTCCACGGCCTCCACCAGCCGCGCAGGGTCCGCGTCACAGGCGACGACGGTCGCACCGTGCTCGGCGAGGCGCATCAGCGCCGCTCGCCCGGCGGGCCCCGCCGCGCCGGCCACCGCGACCACCGATCCGTCGAGGGACCCCTTGCTCTTGCTCGTCATGCCTTCCGCCTCTCGCGCCTCGGTCACGCCGCCATCCGCTGGTCACTGTGAGCAGTGATGCCCTTGGTGGAGGCGATCACGCCTTTGAGCTTCTTCGCAAGCGCCTCGTAGAACATGCTCAGCGGAAACTCGTCCGGAAGCACGTCGTCGACGAGCTTGCGGGGCGGAAGCGTCAGGTCGAGCGCGTCGGGTCCCTTGGCCCAGGTGGAGCCGGGGTGCGGGGAGAGGTAGGTCGAGACCAGGTCGTAGGCGGCGAACCAGTGGACCAGCTTGGGGCGGTCGATGCCGTCGCGGTACAGCGTCTCGATCTCCGCGCACAGTTCGTTGGTGACCTGCGGGGCGCGCTCCCAGTCGATGTGCAGGGTGTTGTCCGTCCAGCGGACCACGTCGTGCTTGTGCAGGTAGGCGAAGAGGAGCTGGCCGCCGAGACCGTCGTAGTTGCGCACGCGGGCGCCGCTGACGGGGAAGCGGAACAAGCGGTCGAAGATCACCGCGTACTGCACGTCACGGGCCTGGGTGAAACCTTCCGCCTCCAGCTTCACGGCCTCCTTGAAGGCGGTGAGGTCGCAGCGCAGCTCCTCCAGGCCGTACATCCAGAACGGCTGGCGCTGCTTGATCATAAAGGGGTCGAACGGCAGGTCGCCGTGGCTGTGGGTGCGGTCGTGGACCATGTCCCAGAGCACGAACGCCTGCTGGCAGCGCTCCTGGTCACCGACCATCTCCCGGATGTCCTCGGGGAGGTCGAGCTTCAGGATGTCCACCGCGGCCTCGGTGACCCGGCGGAAGCGTGCGGCCTCGCGGTCGCAGAAGATGGCGCCCCAGGTGAAGCGCTCGGGGGCCTCCCGGACGGCGATGGTCTCGGGGAAGAGCACGGCGGAGTGAGTGTCGTAGCCGCCGGTGAAGTCCTCGAAGGTGATGCCGAGGAACATCGGGTTGTCGAAGCGGGTGCGTTCCAGCTCGGCCAGCCAGTCGGGCCAGACGACGCGCAGGACGACGGCCTCGAGGTTGCGGTCGGGGTTGCCGTTCTGGGTGTACATCGGGAAGACGACGAGGTGCTGGAGCCCGTGGGCACGGTGCCGCGCGGGGTGGAACGCGAGCAGGGAGTCGAGGAAGTCGGGCACGGTGAAGCCCGCCTCGGCCCAGCGGCACAGGTCGGCCACGAGCGCGCGGTGGTAGTCCCCGTCGTGCGGGAGCAACGGGGAAAGCTGCCCGATCGCCGATATGGCGCGATCGAGCGCGGTCTCGACCGTGGACTGGTCCGGGGCGCCCTCAGCGGCGAAGTCGATCGAACCGTCCTTGGACTGCCAGGCCCTGATCCGCTCCACGGCATCCTTGAGAACAGGCCAGGCAGGGTGGTCGATCACGCGCTGTACGTCGGCGCCCTCACCGCCCTTGCGGTCCTGCACAAGAATTTCCGTCATAGCCCACCTTCCACGGGAGAACCTAGCGTCAAGACACGGTATAGCTACGAGGATATCCCGTACAACCGGGGGTACCGAAAATTATCCTGCCGGACCCCTCCCTCGCGGGCGTTTTTCCCGTACGAAGGATTCTGGCGCGGCACGGGTCACAAATCGGTGTGAGCCATTAGGCTGCGGCACCGCCGGTCGACCCCGCCCGAACGGAGACATCCTTGACATTCCTCACCATCGGACACCGTGGCGTGATGGGCGTAGAGCCGGAGAACACCCTCCGGTCATTCGTGCGCGCGGATCGCGAGGGCATGGACGTCATCGAGCTGGACCTCCACCTCAGCAAGGACGGCGCCCTCGTCGTCATGCACGACGCCGAGGTGGACCGCACGACGGACGGCTCCGGCCAGGTCTGCGATTTCACGCTGGCGGAACTGCGGGAGCTGGACGCCGGCGACGGCGAGCGCATCCCGGTGTTCGAGGAGGTCCTCGACGCGGTGAAGGCCCCGCTGCAGGCGGAGATCAAGGACGTCGCCGCCGCGCAGGCGCTCGCGGAGATCATGCACCGCCGCGACCTCGTGGACCGGGTCGAGGTCCTCTCGTTCCACGACGCCGCGCTGGCCGAGATCACCCGGCTCGTACCGGGCGTGCGCACCGCCCTGGTCGCCAGCCGCTACGGCACGGATGTGGTCGACCGTGCGGTCGCCGTGGGAGCGGAGACCCTGGTGCTGAACATCCGGCGGCTGACCCTGGAGACCGTCGAGCGTGCCCGCGCCGCCGGCCTGCACATCGTGGGCTGGGTGGTCAACACCCAGGATCATCTGCGGCTGGTCCGCGCCCTGGGACTGGACGGCGCGACCACCGACTACCCGGAGATCAAGCGCACCAGCCGCTTCACCGCGTAGGCGGACGGGGCGCGGAGGCGTCCCGGTCGGGGCACGGGGTCGTGGAGCCCGTTGCGGCGGGACCGGTCGTCGATGGCCCGGGCCGGCGGGGCGCAGGGCCTTGAGCCAACTCCTTGACCAGCAGCTCGAACTCCAGGTCGTCGCGGCGCGGCACCCCGAAGCGCTCGTCGCCGTACGGGAACGGGTTCATCCGTCCCGTACGGCGGTAGCCCCGCCGCACGTACCAGGCGATGAGGTCCTCGCGCGCGGAGAGCACCGTCATGTGCATCTCGCGTGCACCCCAGCCGTCCCGTACGGCGCGCTCCGCTTCCGCCAGGATCACCTTCCCCAGTCCCGCGCCCTGGAGCTCGGGCCGCACCGCGAACATCCCGAAGTAGGCGTGGGCGCCGCGGCGTTCGAGCTGGCAGCAGGCGACGAGTTCACCGTCCCGCTCGACGACCAGCATGCGGCTGTCCGGGCCACCGACCACGGCCCCGACCCCCTCGGGGTCCGTCCTCCGGCCGTCGAGGAGGTCGGCCTCCGTCGTCCATCCGACGCGGCTGGCATCACCGCGATAGGCCGACTCGATGAGCGCCACGAGGTCCGGTACATCCGCTTCGGTGCCGTACCGGAAGGTCGGGACCGGACCCGCACCCGAACGGGCCGATCGGGCCGAAGGGGCGGCGGGCGGGACGGTGGGGCGGGGCGGGGCGGCGTCCATCGGCGAACGGCTCCTCTCGTACGGCTGCTCGTACGGCTGCCCGGGCAGCGCGTGGTGGACCCGAGGCTAACAAGCCTGTCGCGGGGCTCGGCGTCGAGCCCTTCTGCGTAGGGTCCCGTCCATGGTGCATGTACTGAGCAGCCGGATCCTGCTGCGGCCGACGGACCCGGAGCGGTCGCGGGCCTTCTACGGAAAGGCGCTTGGGCTCGCGGTGTTCCGCGAGTTCGGGACAGGACCCGAGCGCGGCACGGTGTACTTCCTCGGCGGGGGCCACCTCGAGGTCTCCGGACGGTCCGAGCAGCCGCCCGCGCCGGGGCTCCAGCTGTGGCTGCAGGTCGCGGACGCGACTGCGGCCCACGAGGAACTGGCGGCGCACGGCGTGGAGATCCTGCGGCCGCCGGTCAGGGAGCCGTGGGGGCTGATCGAGATGTGGATCGCTGACCCCGACGGGGTGCGCATCGCGGTCGTCGAGGTCCCCGACGACCACCCCCTGCGGTACCGGCCCTGACCGATCCGGCGGCGCGCGGGGGCGGTTCGTCGGGGCCGTGCGCGGCACCCCGAACCGGCGCGCCCCCTCCCGTGCTCCTTTGCGCTCCCGTGCGCGGCGTCGCCCCTGGGCATGTTCCGGGCGGTCTCGTCGCGTACGGGGAGGTGCGCTGTGCACGGACCGCCGCTGGTCGGCTGGTTGTTGGTCATTCTGTGCGGTGCGACCGGGGTGCTGTGCCTGCTGCGGATGCGCGGTGGCGAGCCCGGACAGCGTCACGGGGCGGGGGGCGAGGCGCTGATGGGGATCGGCATGGCCGCGATGGCCGTCCCGACCGCGGTGCGCGACCCCCAGCCGTGGTACCACCTGGTGCTCGCCGCCGTGTTCATAGCCGCGGCCCTGCACGCCCTGCTGCTCGCCCGGCGGGGCCGTCATCACCTCCACCACGTCGTAGGCGCCCTGGCGATGGTCCACATGGCGCTCGCCCCGTGGCACTCGGGTGCTGCAGCTCATGCCGGCGACGGCGCTCATGCCCCAGTCCAACCGGCCGCGGGTACGGCCTTGTTGACGGCAGCACTGCTCGTCTACTTCGCGGTGTACGTGCTGCGCACGGGCATCGCCATCGTGCCGCCGGCGGCGACCGGCGGCACCGGTACGTCCCTCGGCGTCCCTTCCCCCGGTGCCTCGTGCCCCGGTGCCTCGTGCCCCGGCGCCCCGGGGCGCCCGTCCTCACCGGGCGAGAGCTGGACGCACCACCCCGGGCTGGCCACCGCGTGCCGGGTGTCGATGGGCATGGGGATGTTCGCGATGCTCCTGGCCGTGTGAGCGGCTGTGCGCACACCATCGGGGCACCCGCACGAAGCGGCCCGGAGGCCGCCCGCACCCGCACCCGCATCCGCATCCGCATCCGCAGCCCCGCGCCCGCGCCCGCGCCCAGGCCCAGGCCCCGCCGCAGGCATGCCGTGGTGTCCGTCACTTCCGCCGTCGTTCCCATACCTGCCGGTAGCCCCCGCTCGTAGGCTGGCGGGCATGTTGCTCCCGCTCGCGCTGCTCGCTCTCGGCGGGCTCGCCGCGGCCGTCGGTCCGCGCCTCCTGGCGCGCGCCGAGTGGCCGGACCGCGAACCCGTGCTGGCGCTGTGGGTGTGGCAGTGCGTCGTCGCGGCGGTGCTGCTCTGCTGCGCACTCGCGATGGTGCTCAGCGCGGCCGCGGCCTGGGAGGCCGTACGGGGGCATGTGTTCGCGCCGGCACCGAGCGGCGTGGTCGAGGCCTACGCCCTGCAGGGGTACGGCCCGTGGGCCGGCGCCGTGGCCGCCGTGCTCGCCGGCGGCGGAGCATGGACGGCGGCGATGCTCACCCATGAGGTGCGCACGGCACGTGCACAGCGCAAGCGGCAGCGCAGGGAACTCCTCGTACGCTCCCCGCGGCTCCCCGGAGAGGTCGAGGCCGGTGACCGCCTCGTGGTCCTCGAAGGAGAGCGGCCCGGCGCCTGGTGGATGCCCGGCACGGCGCCCCGGCTGGTCATCACCACCGCGGCTCTGCGACGGCTGAACCGCCGCCAGCTCGATGCCGTCCTCGCCCACGAGCGGGGGCACGCGCGGGCGCGCCACGACTGGCTGTTGTACTGCTCCTCGGCGCTGGCGAAAGGCTTTCCCCAAGTGCCGGTGTTCGCCGGGTTCCGTGGCGAGATGCACCGGCTCGTGGAACTGGCCGCCGACGATGTCGCCTCGCGCCAGTTCGGTCGGCTGACGATCGCCCTGGCGCTGATTCAACTCAACGGGGACCGCGGGGTGTTCGGCCCCTGCCCCACGCCGCACGCGGAGCTCCCGCGCCGCGTCGACCGGCTGCTGGCCGCAACTCCCCGCCTCACTCCGGCACGGAGGCTGCGGCTGACCGCCGCGGCGGCGTTCGTTCCCGTGGTGCCACTCCTGGTCACACTGGTCCCCGCCCTCGGCGTGCTGCGCTGACCGTACGGGGCGTGCGCGTACGTGCCTAAGGCGGTTCGCCCCGGCCGTGAGCGTCCGCGTTACGCCCCGGCCGTCCGCGGTCGGCGGCAAGCACCCCCTTGCGCGCGGTACGCCCCCGGTGTCCGCGGTTGGCGGTTCGCCCCCGGTGTCCGCGAAGATCTCCGCATGGATGCGCCACCGCCTCGTCGTCCCGCCGCCTGTCTCTGGGCCTCCGGGATCACCGGCCTGCTGGGCACGCTCGTCCTGGCGCTGGTCGTGGCCGACTGGGCGCCCTTGCTCTCCTGGGACCGCACCGTCGCGGACGTCCTGCACCGCTCGGCGGTCGGCCATCCCGGCTGGACGCGCGCCAACCGCATCCTGACGGACTGGGTGTGGGATCCGTGGACGGTACGTGCCCTGCTCGTGGCCACGGCGCTCTGGTTCCTGTGGCGAGGCGACCGCGTGACAGCTCTGTGCGTGCTGATCGCAACCGCTTCCGTCTCCGCCCTGCAGCAGGGACTCAAAGTGGGGGTCGGTCGCGAACGCCCGTACTGGACGGACCCCGTGGCCACGGCGCACTTCTCGGCATTCCCGTCGGGGCACGCCATGACGGCGGCCTTCGGCTGTTCGCTGCTGTGGTGGCTGACGCTGCGCGCCGGCGCGCGGGCATGGTGGCGGTGGGCCGCGACCGCCCTCGCCGCGGTCTCGGTCGCAGCTGCCGGGTTCACCCGGCTGTATCTCGGTGTTCACTGGTTCTCGGACGTGCTCGGGGGATGGCTTTTCGGGGTCGCACTGGCCGCGCTGACGGCTGCCGCCTCCACATGGTGGGCCCCTGCGGGTTCCTGGCGAAGTCCGGCGGACGCCGGAGGAGACCCGGCGGACGCCGCGAGCGATACGCCTCCGGACCGGCCGGAAGCGCCGTAGACGACGCGCCCCGGACGGGACGCGGAAAGGACCTACAGGCATGGCGATCACAGGCGTGCTGTTCGACTTCTCCGGGACGCTCTTCCGCGTCGAACCGACCGATGTCTGGCTGCGGACCGTGCTCGACCGCGCCGCTATCACCGTCGAGGAGGATCAACTTCTCCACTGGGCCGGACGACTTGAGCGGGCCGGGGCCCTGCCGGGCGGCGCCTCGCCCCGGGTGGTGCCGGGCCATCTGGCCTCGGCGTGGGCCGTACGGGACAGCAGCGCCGCGAACCATCGCGCGGCGTACTCGGGGCTGGCGCGCGAGGCGGGCATCCCCTGGCCGGAACTGCACGGACCGCTGTACGACCGGCACATGGAACCCGCCGCGTGGTCGCCCTACCCGGACGCTGCGGAGGTGCTGAAGACGCTGTGGGACCTCGATGTGCGCATCGCGGTGGTCAGCAACATCGGCTGGGATCTGCGACCGGTCTTCCGGGCACATGGCCTCGATGCGCTCGTGGACGCGTACGTCCTGTCGTACGAGCACGGGGTGCAGAAGCCGGATCCGCGGCTGTTCCGGGTGGCCTGCGAGACGATCGGGGCGGCGCCCGAGGACGTACTGATGGTCGGGGACGACCGGCGCGCGGACGGCGGCGCGACCGAACTGGGCTGCGCGGTGCACTTGGTGGAGCATCTGCCGGTGGGCCGCCGGCCCGCGGCGCTGCGGCCCGTACTGGAACGGGTCCGTGGGGGGCAGTGAGGGAGGGCGGTGCCCGAGTCTGACAACGATGTCCGGACGGAAGTCGCCGTCTCGGGCGATCCCCCGCGTCGCCCGAGACGGCGGACGCTCCGAAAGCCCCTGCGAACAGCGGGGGTTCCGAAGCCACGCTGAGTATATTGGCTCGTAGCCAGTCAACGCAGGAGATACAGGATGTCCCCGCGGAGCGCAGCGGTCAATGAGGAGTTGCGCCGGCGTTCCCGAGAACGGCTGCTGCAGGCCACGGTCGACCTCGTCGGGGAACGCGGGTATCAGGCGACGACGCTCGCCGACATCGCCGATCGCGCGGGCGCCGCCCGCGGGCTGGTCTCGTACTACTTCCCCGGGAAGCACCAGCTCCTGCAGTCGGCCGTCCACCGGCTCATGCATCTGCAGCTGGAGGCCGCGCTGGAGCGCGAGCCGCGCGCCGACGACGGGCGCGAACGGCTGGCGCGCGCCATCGACACCCTCCTCGGTGTCGCGGCAGAGCGGCCCGTCCTGATGCGCACTCATATGGCGGGCATTCTCGCGGAGGGCGGGTTCGTCCAGTGCCCGGAGCAGCAGCGCCTCGCCGGGATGCTCCGGGACACCGTCGAGCGCTACGGCTCGGCCGATCCCGCCGCCGACTACACGATGCTGCGCGCCCTGCTCATGGGCGCGGTTTTCGCCCTCCTCATACCGGGTGCGCCGATGCCCCTGGCCCGGCTGCGCGCGGAGCTGTTCCAGCGGTACGGGCTGGCCTGGGAACTGGGCAGCCCGCCGGGCGAGGAGCCGCCCGGCGGGCTGACGGTACGTGCGGTGGAGCCGGTGCGCACCGCCGAACCGACCGGCGGCGCCGGGGCGGTCACCGGTACCTGAGCGGTCCCGGTTCCGGACCGGTCGGCGTTCCGCCGCGGTCACCGCGTTGGGAGTCGGTGACCGCGGCGGAGAGCGTGACCGCGATGCCGGGTGTCCGGCCACGTGCGTGGTGACGCCGCAGCGGGCCGACAAATCCCAAACAGGACAGTCGAAACGTCAGTCAGAGGTCGGGTCAGGCCCGCCGCCGCGTCACCAGCACATCATCACTGTCAGAGGTAGTCGGGCTGGGTCTGGACGTTGAGCTCCTTCAGCCGGATCCACTTGGCCGGATCCGTCCGCCGGTCGTCGATCCGGAGGACGTCGAAGCCCTTGGCGATGTCGTTCGAGTAGATGTAGCCGTTGTAGTAGTACGCCGACCACGATCCGCCGCCGATGAGCGTGTCCGTGGAGATCGGACCACGCTCGAAGTAGCCGATCTCCTTCGGCCGCTTCGAGTCGGTGAACTCCCAGATGGAAACGCCGCCCTGGTACCACGCCTGGACCATGATGTCGCGGCCCTTCACCGGGATCAGCGAGCCGTTGTGGGCGACGCAGTTCTCGGTGTCGGCCTGGTGGCGCGGGATCTTGTAGTAGCTGCGGAAGACGAGTTTGCGGTGGTCGCCCTTGCCAGTGATGTCGTAGATGCCGTCGGCACCGCGGTTCGGCCCGGTCGCCTCATTGCACGTGGGCGCGCCGCCGCCACCGAGTTCATCGGTGAACACGACCTTGCTGCCGCGTTCGTTGAAGGTCGCGGAGTGCCAGAAGGCGAAGTTGACGTTGTCCTGCACCTGGTCGATCACCCGTGGCCGCTCCGGCTCGGAGATGTCGAACAGGATGCCGTCCCCCATGCAGGCACCCGCCGCCAGCTTCAGCTTGGGGAAGGTGGTGATGTCGTGGCACCCGGTGGTCTGTGAGACGCCCGGGTTGGTGGGCCCGCCGGGGTTGCCGCCGTCCGGGAAGAGCACGGGGAAGTTCACGACGGCCGACTTCTCGGGCGCATTCCGCGGCACCTTGATGACCGAGATGCCGTCGTGCGGCGGTTTGCAGTCGGGGAAAGTCTCGCTCGGCGAGTACGAGGACACGTAGATGTAGACGTTGCGGCGCTCGGGAACCAGGGTGTGGGTGTGCGAACCGCAGGCGGTCTCGACAGCGGCGACGTACTCGGGGTTCCGCTTGTCGCTGATGTCGAAGATCTTCATGCCCTCCCAGGAGGACTTCTCGGTCGCGGGCTGCGTGGTACTGCTGCAGGAGTTGTCGCTGCGCGAGGAGTCGGTGGAGAGGAACAGCAGGTCGCCGGAGACCGTGACGTCGTTCTGCGACCCCGGGCACAGAACCTGGCTCACGGTTTTCGGCGACTTGGGGTTGCTGACGTCGAAGATCCGGAAGCCGTCGTAGTTGCCGGCGAAGGCGTACTTGCCCTGGAAGGCCAGGTCCGAATTGGTCCCGGGGAGCGCGTCCTTGGGGATGTTGGCCAAGTGGGAAACGTTGTCGCTGTGGACGACCGCGTCCACGGGGGGTATGTCACCGGCCTTGATGGCCGATCTCGTATCCGCGGCCTCGCTCTTGCTCACGCGCTCTCGTGTGGTGGGTGCGTCCCCCGGGTCGGGGGTCGCGACCGCTGGTGCAGCGGCAAGGAACGAGGCGATCAGGCCGAAGGCGGCCGCCGCCACGCCGAGACGTCTGCGCCGCACGCGGGTGGTGTGCAACGACATCTGCGTCCTCCCTAGTGTCCGTTCGGTGGTGAACGGTTCTCGGTCCCCGGCAGTATCGCTGCTCTCATGTACACAACAACAGGTGTCAATGAACATGTAAAAAGCGAAAGAGATCAGCGATAGTCGCTGACGTGCTCGGACAACTCCCGGCCGATCCGCACTTCTTCTCAGGAGGTCGCAGTGATCCATCGTCGTACGAGTTCGCAAGTCCGGTTCCTGACCGCCGCGGCGACCGTCGCTGCCGCCGTACTGGCCCTCGGCGGCTGCGAGTCGGGCGGCGGGGACGACGGCGCGAAGGCCGAGCGGCCCTCGGTGGTGGCCCCCGGCGAGCCGGGTGAGGCGGCGGAGACCCTGTCCGCGCGGAAGGCGGAGAAGGCCGTCGGCGACGACACCCCCAACTCGGCCGATTTCTCGTATGCGCAGCGGATGATCGAGCACCACCGGCAGGCGCTGACGATGACCGCCCTGGTGGAGGACCGGGCGAAATCGCAGCGGGTGAAGCGGCTCGCGGAGCGCATATCGGCGGCGCAGGGGCCCGAGGTCAAGGCCATGCAGGGCTGGCTCGCCCAGCACGACGGGAAGGACGAGCACGCGGGGCACGAGGGCACGGACGAGCACGCGGGGCACGAGGGCTCGGACGAGCACGCGGGGCACGGCGGCGCGGACGAGCACTGGGGCCACGCCACGATGCCGGGGATGGCCTCGGAGAAGGAGCTCGACCGGTTGCGCGCGGCGCGGGGCGCCGGCTTCGACGCACTCTTCCTGAAGCTGATGATCACCCACCACCAGGGTGCGGTCACCATGGCCACCGACCTGCTCTCCGAGGGCAACAACATCCTCGTCGAGGAGATGGCGAACGACGTCATCGCGCAGCAGACGAGTGAGATCAACCGCATGCGGGGAATGGCCTAGGGACGTGGCGGCAGGGCACCTCCCGCCGGGACCGCCCCGGTGCGATGCTGGAATCACCCTGCGGGAAGGAGCCCGCCGTGCTTCGTGTCGCCGTCGTAGGTTCAGGCCCGAGCGGGGTCTACACCGCGCAGTCCCTCGTCGAGCAGCAGGCCGTGCCGGACGTGCGCGTGCATGTGCTGGACCGGCTGCCCTGCCCGTACGGCCTGGTGAGGTACGGCGTCGCGCCCGACCACGAGAAGATCAAGTCGCTGCAGAACAACCTGCGCACCGTCCTGGACCACCCCGATGTGTCCTTCCTCGGCAATGTGCACATCGGCGAGGGTGGACTGGGCGCGGAGGAGCTGCACGAGCTGTACCACGCGGTGGTCTACTGCGTGGGCGCGGCGACCGACCGGCACCTGGGCGTCCCGGGTGAGACTCTCTGGGGCAGCTTTTCGGCCACCGACTTCGTCGCCTGGTACAGCGCCCACCCCGACGCCGCGACCCACCGGTTCCCGCTCGACGGACCCGCGGCGGTCGTCATCGGTGTGGGGAACGTGGCGGTGGACGTCACCCGGATCCTCGCCCGGTCCGTGGACGAACTGGCGCCCACCGACATGCCGCAGGGCCCGCTCGGTGCCCTTGCGGGCAGCGCGATCGAGGACGTGTACATGGTGGGCCGCCGCGGGCCCTCCCAGGCGAAGTTCACGACGAAGGAGCTGCGCGAACTCGGAGCCCTGACCGGCGCCGAGGTGGTGGTGCGTCCGGAGGAGCTGGCACTGGATCCTGCGTTCGCCGACCCGTCGGGGCTGCCCGCGGTCAACAGGCGCAATGTCGAGGTGCTGCGGAGCTGGGCGGCGGAGCCGCCCCGTGGCGCGGGCCGCCGCATCCATCTCCGGTTCTTCCTGCGCCCGGTGGCCGTGCTCGCAGGCCCGGACGGCGAACGCGTGGCGGGCGTACGGTTCGAGCGGACGCTGCCGGACGGCCACGGAGGGGTCGCCGGGACCGGCAACTATGAGGAGATCGCCGCCGGAACGGTGCTGCGTTCCGTCGGCTACCGGGGCGTTCCGCTGCCGGGGCTTCCCTTCGACGCGGAGAGCGGGACGGTCCCGCACGAGGAAGGGCGCGTCGTGCGAGACGGCGCACCCTCGCCCGGGGAGTACGTAGCCGGGTGGATCAAGCGTGGCCCGACAGGGGTCATCGGCACCAACCGTCCGTGCGCGAAGCAGACCGCGGCATCGGTGCTGGCGGACGCGGGGTCGCTCGCGGCCCGCCGTGTCCCGGGCGACCCGGTGGAAGAGCTGCGAAGACTCGGCCAGGCGCCGGTCGAGTGGCCGGGGTGGCAGGGCATCGAGGCGGCGGAGGCGGCGCTGGGCAGATCGCTCGGCCGTCCGATGGTGAAGATCCCGGATTGGGCGGGGTTGCTGGCCGCGGCCTCGGCGGGCACGTCGAACGGCGCGAGCACGGCGGTTCACGCGAAGAGCGCGGTGCGGTCCGGGACCGGTACGAACGTCCCCGGCACCGGCACGAGCATCTCCGGGACGGGGCAGGAGGCGGCGGGCGCGGGCGGCTGACAGGCACGCGGCCGGCCCGTCGGAGTGCCGACGACGGCTGAGGCCGGCCTCGGCGGGGGCGGCACTAATGCGTACCGAGCCGGTCGCCCTGACGTGCCGCGGCGTCGAGGACGCTGTCCAGCAGACCGGGGAAGAGCGCGTCGAGGTCGTCCCGGCGCAGCCCGTTCATTTTGGCCGTGCCCTGATAGGCCTGACTGATCACACCACTCTCGCGCAGCACGCGGAAGTGGTGCGTGGACGTCGACTTGGTGACGGGAAGATCGAAGACGGAACAGGACATCGGGTCCCT
This sequence comes from Streptomyces sp. NPDC051776, assembly GCF_040681345.1. Taxonomy (NCBI): domain Bacteria; kingdom Bacillati; phylum Actinomycetota; class Actinomycetes; order Kitasatosporales; family Streptomycetaceae; genus Streptomyces; species Streptomyces sp. NPDC051776. Next base: position 133,088 of record NZ_JBFAYQ010000007.1, read on the forward strand.
CCCGCCCGCGAGCGTACGGACGATGCACAGGCGCATGGGGTCGGACAGCGCGTGCAGCACGGCCTCCAGGCGGATGTCCTCCCGCGCCGGGTGGTCGAGCGTCCGGCCCGGCGTGGTGACGGTCCCGGTCATGGCGGCGGCTCCTCGTCTTCCTCGGGACGGCCATGGTACGAGAACCATCGTAGTTTGACATCCGCCGTACTACGATGCCTATCGTACGAATCCAGCCCGGCCACCCCATGCGAAACGGAGCCTGCCGTGAGCGTCCTCTTCGAGCCCTTCACCCTGCGGTCGCTGACCTTCCCCAACCGGATCTGGATGGCCCCGATGTGCCAGTACTCCGCCGAGGACTGCGGACCGGGCACCGGCGTTCCGAACGACTGGCACTTCTCGCACTACACCTCGCGTGCCGCCGGGGGCACCGGCCTGATCCTCCTCGAAGCGACGGCCGTGAGCCCCGAGGGCCGCATCAGCCCGGCCGACCTGGGGATCTGGAACGACACCCAGGCACAGGGTTTCCGCCGCATCACCGCCTTCCTCAAGGAGCAGGGCACCGTGCCCGGCATCCAGCTCGCCCATGCCGGACGCAAGGCGTCGACCGACAGGCCCTGGCTCGGCGGTGCTCCTGTGGGGCCGGAGGCCCGCGGCTGGCAGCCCGTCGCCCCGAGCCCGCTGCCCTTCGCGGAGGGGCACCCGGTGCCGGACGAGCTGACCACCGAGCAGATCCGGGAGGTCGTCGGGCAGTTCGCGGACGCCGCCCGCAGGGCGCTCGCGGCCGGGTTCGAGGTCGTGGAGGTGCACGGCGCCCACGGCTACCTGATCGGGGAGTTCCTCTCCCCGTACTCCAACCACCGCACCGACGCGTACGGCGGGTCCTACGAGAACCGGACGCGCTTCGCGCTGGAGGTCGTTGACGCGGTGCGCGCCGTGTGGCCGGACGAGCTGCCGGTCTTCTTCCGCATCTCTGCCACCGACTGGCTGACGGAGGACGCGGACGACGACCGTACGGGCTGGACGGCGGAGGACACGGTGCGCTTCGCCGAGGATCTGCGCGCCCACGGCGTCGACCTGCTGGACGTCTCCAGCGGCGGCAATGCGCCGCGCGTGCGGATCCCCACCGGGCCCGGCTACCAGGTCCCGTTCGCCGAGGCCGTCAAGGCGAAGTCAGGCCTTCCGACCGCGGCCGTCGGTGAGATCACGGATCCGCGTCAGGCCGAGAGGATCCTCGACGAGGGCCGGGCCGACGCCGTCCTGCTGGGCCGTGAGCTGCTGCGCAATCCGTATTTCGCCCGGCATGCGGCGCGGGAACTCGACGGCAAGGTAGGCAGCCCGCGGCAGTACCACCGCGCCGCCTGAGACGGGCTCCGCCCGCCCCGCCCTCCAGCGTTACGGCCGAGCACTCCGCGCGGCGGACGGGACGGCACGTTGGGGCGCCGTTGTCAGTGGCCGGGTGCAGACTGGCCCGGAACAGGAGACAACGGCGTCCCGGAGGTGGCCGGAAGTGAACGACGTACTACTCGCGGTGGGCACACGCAAAGGGCTGTTCCTCGGCAGACGGCACGGCGGGAGCTGGGAGTTCGACGGTCCGCACTTCAACGCCGAGGAGGTCTACTCCGTCGGCATCGACACCCGCGGGACGGCGCCGCGCCTGCTCGCCGGAGGGACGAACAACCACTGGGGGCCCTCGGTGTTCCACTCCGACGACCTCGGGCGGACCTGGAAGGAACCGCTGCAGCCGGCGGTGAAGTTCCCCAAGGAGACCGGAGCCTCGCTCGAGCGCGTCTGGCAACTGCACCCGGCGGGACCCGCCGCGCCCGGCGTGGTCTACGCGGGGACGGAGCCGGGCGCGCTGTTCCGCTCCGAGGACGGCGGGGAGACCTTCGAGCTCGTGCGGTCGCTGTGGGACCATCCGACGCGTGAACACTGGGTGCCGGGCGGCGGCGGACTCGCGGTGCACACCGTCGTCACGGACCCGCGGGACGCGGACGCGGTGACCGTCGCCGTCTCCACCGGCGGCGTCTACCGCTCACCCGACGGCGGGGCGAGCTGGGCCCCGTCCAACTCCGGCGTCCAAGCGGTCTTCCTGCCCGACCCCAACCCTGAGTTCGGGCAGTGCGTGCACAAGATCGCGCAGGACGCGGCGGATCCGGACCGCCTGTATCTGCAGAACCACTGGGGCGTCTACCGCAGCGATGACGCGGGAGCCACCTGGACGTCCATCGGCGAAGGGCTGCCGTCCGACTTCGGGTTCCCCGTCGCGGCCCACCCGAGCCGTGGCGGCGTGGCGTACGTCTTTCCGCTCAACGCCGACGCGGACCGCGTGCCCGCAGGGCGGGAGTGCCGCGTCTACCGCACGGAGGACGCGGGTGCGACCTGGCAGAAGCTCGGCACCGGCCTCCCCGAGGGCGCGCACTACGGCACGGTGCTGCGGGACGCCCTGTGCACGGACGACGGGGACCCGGCCGGGGTGTACTTCGGCAATCGCAACGGTGAGGTCTTCGCCAGCGCGGACGACGGCGACAGCTGGCAGATGATCGCCTCGCACCTTCCGGATGTGCTGTGCGTCCGGGCCGCGGTGACGGCCTGACGGGCCGATTGCTGCGGTCGACGGCGGAGTCCGGCTCCGGGCGCGGGTGCGGGTCCGGGCGCGGGTGCGGGTCCGGCTCCGGGCGCGGGTGCGGATGCGGCTCCGGGCGCGGGTGCGGGTGCGGGTGCGGGTGAAGGAGCGCACTGTACGGGGTTGGCGCCGGACTCTGCGGAGCCGTGGCCCGATCCGTACGAGGTCCGGCCGGAACTGGCCCGATGACGTCACGTGAGGGGGCGGTCGTCCGAGCCAGTAGAGTGGCGCCCCGTGGCTGCTGCACGACCGTTGAACGAAATCGTCGAGCCGGGATGGGCCAAGGCCCTGGAGCCGGTTGCCGAACGGGTCGCCGCGATGGGCGACTTCCTGCGTGCCGAGATCTCGGCGGGGCGGACCTATCTGCCCGCAGGAGCGAACGTGCTGCGCGCATTCCAGCAGCCGTTCGACGACGTCCGCGTGCTGATCGTCGGCCAGGATCCGTACCCCACACCCGGCCATGCCGTGGGGCTCAGCTTCTCGGTGGCCCCGGACGTCCGCCCGCTGCCCGGCAGCCTGGAGAACATCTTCCGGGAGATGCACACCGACCTCGGACTGCCCCGGCCCTCGACCGGCGATCTGACGCCGTGGACGAAGCAGGGCATCCTGCTGCTCAACAGGGCGCTGACCACGGCCCCGCGCAGGCCCGCGGCGCACCGCGGCAAGGGCTGGGAGGAGGTCACCGAGCAGGCCATCCGGGCGCTCGCGGCACGCGGCAGGCCCCTGGTGTCGATCCTCTGGGGGCGCGACGCCCGTAACCTCCGTCCCATGCTGCGCGATCTTCCGGTGGTGGAGTCCTCGCACCCCTCCCCCATGTCCGCCGACCGCGGCTTCTTCGGTTCACGGCCCTTCAGCCGCGCCAACGATCTGCTCGTCCGGCAGGGAGCCCGGCCGGTGGAATGGCGACTGCCGTGAGCACGGCGGACGCCGACCCTCGCGCGGGAGGCCCCGACCCCAACGCTCCTGTCCCTGGCTCTTGTTCGTCCCGGAACAGTTCCGGTCTCGACTCGTCCCGCAAGGGTTCCGGTCTCGACCGACGTTCGTCCCGGGCGGGGCGGTCCCGATGACCTCGGGCGCCGCCCACGCGTCCGGATGGGTGCTGGGAGTCGACTCCGGAGGTTCGGGTCTGCGGATCGCCCTTGCCCGCGCGGCCGACCCGCGACCCGTCGGGACCGTGGTGACACGCGAGCCGGTGCGCTCCGGCCCCTCCGGCATCGACGCCCGCCATCTGCTGTCGCAATTGCTGCCCGCCGCACGGGAGTTGACGGGCAGCGCATCCGAAGGTCGGATTGCCGCCGTCGCCGTCGGCGCGGCCGGTATGGCCACCCTCGGAGACGATCTGCGCGCCACTCTGCCCGGCGCCCTGGCCGCCGCCCTCGGGGTTCGGCGGCTGGCGCTCGCGGCCGATGCCGTGACCGCGTACGCCGGTGCGCTGGGCCAGCGGCCGGGCGCCGTGGTGGCCGCGGGCACCGGCCTCATCGCGCTCGGCGCGACGCTCGGCACACCGGACCGGCCGGGCACCTGGCGACGGGCCGACGGCTGGGGCCACCTCCTCGGCGACTGCGGCGGCGGCGCCTGGATCGGCCGAGCCGGGCTGGAGGCGGCGCTGCGCGCCTTCGACGGCCGTCATCGGGGGTCACCCGCGCTGCTGACCGGACTGGAGGAGGTCTTCGGGCCTGCGCCCGAGCTGCCGGGGCTGCTGTATCCGCGGACCGACCGGGCCGCCGTACTGGCCTCGTTCGCGCCGGAGGTCGGCCGCTGCGCCGCGGAGGACCCCGTCGCCGCGGGCATCCTGCGGGAGGCGGCCCACTGCATCGCGGAGACGGCGGCCGCGGTCCGCCCCCGGCCGCTGGACGACGGCGGTGACGCACCGTTCGACGTGGCACTCACCGGTGGGCTCTTCGGGATGGGCGAGCCGTTGCTCGGTCCCGTACGCGACGCGCTCGCCCGTCATCTGCCGTACGCGCGACTGGTCCCGGCCGCGGGTGATCCGCTGGACGGCGCCCTGCGCATCGCCGGCGCCCTGGCGACGGGCGCGTTGCTTCTGCCGGCCGATCCGAGGCTGCTGCACCTCCCCGCCATGCCGGAGCCCGAATCACCTGAATCCACCGCATAGCGAACAGTTGACTGCACATGGGTGGCGTCCCGCGCAGCACGCGGCGGGCGACGATCCGGAGCGGCCCCGCCACTCGACCGCATGATGATTCCCCATTCAACTGTTGTTCCAGCGGAAATTTCGGGACGGATGCCGCACAGCTTCCCCCTCCCCGAACGCATCCGACCCCAAAGGCATTAGCATGCGGCGCCATGAGCCACCCCACAGGGCCTGCATCCGGCCTGCCCGTACGAATGCCGCGTCCCCGCCAGTCTGGGCGACACCGCAGACCTGAGCCGCTGGCGGCTCCCGAGGGTGCGCCCGCGCTCGTCCTTGCCGTGCCCGGAACCCCCAGTTCCGAGACGCGCAGCCAGGCCGAGGAGGTCCTGAGCATCGCGCGCTCCGAACTGCCCGGCCTCGACGCCCGTATCGGCTATGTGGACGGGAAGGACGAGGAGTTCCCGTCGCTGGAAACGGTGCTGAGCAAGGCCGCGACCGAGCGCTCCGAGCGTGCGCAGCGCATCGCCCTGATACGTGAGCAGCTGTCCGAGGAGGAGGCTGCGGAGGCACCGCAGATGCCGGACCTCGACGGTCCGGTGGCCGTGGTCGTCCCGCTGCTCGCCGGCCCGGACAGCGCCCTGATGCGCCGGATACGCCAGGCTGTGATGGACAGCCGTACCGCGGCGGAGCTGACCGATGTCCTCGGTCCGCACCCGCTGCTGGCGGAGGCACTGCACGTCCGTCTGTCCGAGGCGGGTCTCGCACGCGCCGACCGGGCCCGCCTGTTCACCGTGGCCACTGCCGCGGACGGCATCATCCTCGCCACGGTCGGCGGCGACGAGGCCGTGCAGGCCGCCGGGATCACCGGCATGCTGCTGGCCGCGCGGCTCGCCGTGCCGGTCCTGGCCGCCGCCCTCGACGTCGACGGCGCCATCGCCAACACGGCCGAGCAGCTCCGGAACTCCGGCTCCGGGCAGCTCGCGCTCGCGCCGTACCTGGTCGGCCCGGAGGTCGCGCAGGGGCTCCTCAAGGCGGCGGCGGACGAGGCGGGTTGCGCGTCGGCCGAGCCGCTCGGCGCCTACCCGACCATCGGGCGGCTGGTCCTCGGGAAGTACGCGACCGCGCTCGGTATCTCGCACCCGCAGCTTCAGGGCACCTCGCCGATCCGCTGACGCCTCGCGCGTCCGGCGGACGGGTGGCCGTGCCCGTGGCTCCCGCCGGACGCCACCCATCGCGGCCGGGAACCGTCCTGAGCAGGTGGAGGACGCGTGGCCGGGAACGTCCGGGCACGGGGCGCGACACGTACCGGACGGATGCGCCGCGGGGAATCAGCAGAAGACGACGCAGGAGGCCGCCGGGGCGGGCACCGATCCTGCCCGCAGCGGCATCCCCGTCACCGGGTCCACGTCGAACCAGGTGACATCACCGGACCGTTCGTTCGCCGCGTAGAGACGTCCGCCCGCGGGATCGAGGGTCAGATGGCGCGGCCAGCGGCCCCCGCAGGGCACCTGACCGACGCGGTGCGGACGGTCCCCCGCCGGGTCGAGGGCGAGGACCGTAATGGAGTCGTGCCCCCGGTTCGCCGTCCATGCAAAGCGGCCATCAGGTGCGATCACCACCTCCGAGGGATGGGTGGCTTCGCCCTCCGCCTCCGGCAGAACGGCCGTCTCCGTCAGAACGGCCGTCTCCGTCACGGGCACCAGCTCGCCCGCGTCCCCGTCCCAGCGGCAGGTCGTCAAGGTCGGCGTCAGCTCGTTGATGACGTACGCGCGGTCACCGCGCGGGTGGAAGGCGAGGTGCCGCGGACCCGATCCGGGTGCCAGATGCACCTCGTGATGCAGGGCCAGCGCCCCGGCTGCCGGGTCGAGCACACAGATGCGGACGGAGTCCGTTCCCAGGTCGACGGAGAGCACCCACCGGCCCGTCGGGTCGGGCAGTACGGCGTGGGCGTGCGGCGCGCCCTGGCGCTCGGGGTGCGGCCCTTCGCCCTCGTGCCGCAGGACATGGCCGCCCCGGTCGAAGGTGCCGTCGGCGCGGAGCGGAAGCGTGGTCACGCTGCCGGAGCCGTAGTTGGCGACGAGAAGATGCCCGTCCGCCACGGCCAGGTGGGTGGGCCCGCGGCCGCGCACGGGAGCGGTGTCGCGTGGCACGGGCCGTCGCTCCGCGTCCCGGGTGAGGCCGAACGCCGCCACCGCCCCGCTCTCGGTCTCGCTCACCGCGTAGAGCACGTCGCCCCCCGGGGCGACGGCGAGGAAGGACGGGTCGGGGACGGCACCAGCGCTGTGCAGTGGGGTGAGGGCTCCGGAGCCGGGGTCGACGGCCGCGGTGGTGATGCCGTCACCACCGGCCGAGGTGAAGGAGCCGATGTACGCCCGCATGGGCCGTACCGCGCCGCTTCCGCCCACCGCGCTCCCTTCCGCCGTACCGTCCGGTCGGGCACGTCGGCTCCGCGGACGCAGGTTCGTCCGTCCCTGACCGTAGCAGTAGGTCTGGACCGGGTTGAAGGACCGAGACGTCAACCGGCCGGTCAGGACTGCGGGTTGACCGCGTCCGTAAGGCAGCAATGCGCTTCAGGATGAGGGCAGCGGAGCACTCGGGTGGCTCTTGAGGGGGGCGGCGAGACCGGCAAGAGCCCTCTCCAGGGCGTGCAGATGCGCCAGCGCCCGTTCGACGCCGTGATGGTGGTGCGCCTCGGCTGCCGGGGCAGCCGGGACGGGCGCACGCTCGGGCGCCCGCGCCAGCAGCCCTTCGACGGCTGCCTCGACCCGCCGGCAGGCAGCCGTCAACCGTTCGTCGCGCGAAGCCTCAGGGCCACCTGCCGTCTCGGTGAGCCCGCGGACCTGCCGGGCACAGTCGTCGAGCAGCTCGATGACCCGCAGAGCACGTGCCTTGCGCGCCCGAAGCGGACTGAGCGGGTGCACGAGCGGTCCGAGCGAGGTCCGTACCCGGCCGAGCAGCAGCTCGAGTTCGGCGACGGGGGCCGCCGGATCGGCATCCGCGTCCCCGGCGGACCGCCGCGTCGCCTCCTCGGTGCAGCGGCGTACGCACAGCAGGGCGCGCTGTATCCAGGCGTCGGTCGAGGCATGCGTGGTGACCGGCAGGACCACGGTCACGGCGATGGCGGCCGCGAACGCGCCCACCATCGTCTGCTGGAAACGCAGCGCGAGGAGACCGGGATCGAGCACCCCGAGGAGCCCGTAGAGCAGCCCGGCCATCACGGTCACGAAGAACATCATCCAGCTGTAAGAGAGGGCGGCCGTGTAGAAGATCCCGAAGACGCAGACGGCGGCGAGGAGAACGGAGGGCAGGGGCGCGCCGTGCAGCGGTACGGCCACCAGCAGCCCCGCCCCTATGCCCGCGACCGTGCCGAGGACCCGGCGGAACCCGCGGACCATGGTCTCGCCGCGTGACGCCGTGTTGACGAAGATCCACCAGGCGGTACCCACGGCCCAGTACCAGCGCTCGTCGGAGATCGCCTGCCCGACGCCGAGTGCCAGGGCACAGGCAACGAGGCACTGGAACGCCTGCCGCGTGGACGTACGCGCGAGACCTCTCCCGGGGAGAGGAGGTGCGGGGGCGGCGGACGGCGGAGTGCGCCGCTCCATGCACCAGCCGAAGCGCACCGCGCCGGCGGAGGCGACGGCCAGCAGCACCGCCACGTACAGCTGCGGGAGCCGATCGGGCACGGCGTGCAGGAACTGGGTGGCGAAGAACATCATGAACGCGAAGATGCCGAGCGCCGTGCCGCGTGGGCCCCAGCGCCGGGCGTAGACACCGCAGACGACCACGGCGAGGAAGGCGGCGTCGCGCAGGAGCGGCCGGTCGTGGAGCACGGTGGCCAGGGTCAGGACGGGGAGGCCCGCGACGGGGAGCAGGACGGTGGTGACCATCTGCCGGCGGACGGTGGGGTCGGCGACGTTGAAGAAGGCAAGCAGCGCCGCCAGACCACCCGTGATCGACGCGGGCAGCGCCAGACCGCAGAGCTCGGCGGCGATGACGGCGAGCCCGACGCCGATGACGGCGCGCACGGAGGTGCGCAGCCGCAGCAGTCCCGGATCCGGAGCCGCGAACATCGTCTTCATCGGGGGCCACCCCACTCCTTCCGTACGAGACCTGCGGAGACTGCTGACATATCGATGTGCCGATGTGTCGATTCATCGATGTGCCGAGGCGCCGACGCGCCTGCTCCCGGTCTTCGGCGCGCCGTCCCGGGCACCGGCGAACACGACGAATGGCGCCGCGCGAGGCCCGGAACGGCTCAATCGCCGTCCGGCGCAGCCCCGATGCAGCGCCATCTCTCCCGCAAGAAAACCATCGACAACGTCAGTGGCTCAAGCCGCATGCCTTTCACTGAGCCATTGGTACAGTCGGTCACGCATCATCCCAACCCGGAGGAGGCCGATGGCCCATGGCCACCGTCGACGCGCTGGACGCCCGGATCCTGCGGCTCATGCTGGAGCAGCCGAGGACGAGCGCCCGTGAGTACGCCCGCATCCTGGGCGTCGCGCGGGGCACGCTGCAGGCCAGGATCGACCGTCTTGAGCGGACCGGCGTGATCACGGGCTCAGGACCACGGCTGTCCCCCGCTGCCCTGGGCCGTCCGGTCCTGGCCTTCGTGCACATCGAGGTCACGCAGGGGCATCTGGACGAGGTGGGCGACGCCCTCGCCGAAGTGCCGGAAATCATCGAGGCGTTCTCGATCACGGGCGGCGGAGATCTGATGACGCGGGTGGTGGCGCGCGACCATGTGCATCTGGAGGACGTGATCCAGCGGCTCATCCGAATGCCCGCCGTGGTGCGGACACGCACCGAGGTGGCGCTGCGCGAGCGCGTACCGCACCGGATGCTGCCGCTCGTCGAGGCGGTGGGGCGGGAGGCCCCTCGCTGACCCGCACGTTTCTGCCCTCCCGCCCGTATTCGCCGGGCCAGAGGTCTTGCATGCTGGGGACATGAGTTCCACGCACCCGCCCCACACCCCTTCAGTGATCTTCGACCTCGACGGAACCCTGGTCGACAGTGAGCCGAACTACCACGAGGCGGGGCGCCGCCTCCTGGCCGAGTACGGCGTCCCCGGCTTCACCTGGGAGGAGCACGCCCGCTTCATCGGGATCGGCACACGGGAGACGCTCGAGGTGCTGAGCCGCGAGCACGGCATCGACGCCCCGGTCGAGGAACTCCTGGAGGGCAAGAACCGCCACTACCTCACGCTGGCCTCCGCCTCCACCGAGGCCTTTCCGGGGATGCGGAAGTTCGCCGGCGCGCTCCATGCCGCCGGAGTCCGTACGGCGGTGGCGTCGGGTTCGTCCCGTGAGGCCATCGAGGCGGCGCTCGGCGCGACGGGCCTGGCCCCGCTGATGGACGCGGTCGTCTCGGCGGACGAGGTCGCTCACGGCAAGCCGGAACCCGATGTCTTCCTGGAGGCGGCCCGACTGCTCGGAGCCGCTCCCGCCGACTGCGTGGTCGTGGAGGACGCCGCGCCGGGCGCCGAGGCCGCGCACCGCGCGGGAATGCGCTGCATCGCCGTTCCCTACGTGCGCGGGACGGCCGCGGATCCGGCGTTCGCCACCGCGGGTCTGCTCTTCGCGGGCGGACAGGGGGACTTCGATCCCGCAGCCGCTTTCCACTGGGTCACCGGCACCCGCTGAGAAGCCACTACTCAATCCCTGTGCCCCAGGTCCTTCTGCTGCAAAAACATGCAATTATGCCCGCGTTCACTCGAACAAAGAGGGAAGCGGAGCATAAATGACAGCAGGGGGCAGACCGGCGGTTCGCCGGTGGGGGGTGGCGGTCGTCGCATCGACGGCCGCCGTGTCGGTTCTGGTGCCGATGAGCACGGCACAGGCCGCGGCGGGCCCGTCGGGCATCACCGCCAAGGGCGCCTATCTGCTCGACAGCGGACCCAACAAGAAGCTGTGGAGCAAGAGTGCCGACACCAGGCGTCAGATGGCCAGCACCACCAAGATCATGACGGCGATGGTGGTCCTGGACACCCGGGGCGTCGACCTCGACAGGAAAGTGACCGTCAAGCAGGCCTACCGGGATTACGTGGCCCGGGAAGGCGCGAGCACGGCCGACCTGAAGACGGGGGACAAGCTCAAGGTCCGGCAGATTCTGTACGGGCTGATGCTCCCATCGGGGTGCGACGCGGCACTCGCCCTCGCCGACACCTTCGGCACGGGCAGCACGAGGAAGAAGCGGACCAAGTCGTTCATCTCCAAGATGAACAAGAAGGCCGACGAACTGGGCATGTCGAAGACCGACTTCGACTCCTTCGACGGCATCTCGCCCACGGGGAAGAACCTCTCCACACCCCGTGACATGGCGAAGCTGGCACGGCACGCCATGAAGAACAGCACCTTCAGCGGCGTCGTCAAGGCGGCGAGCACCAAGCAGAAGGCGACGAACGGCCGCACGTACACCTGGTACAACACGAACCAGCTTCTGGGCTCCTACAACGGCGCGATCGGGATAAAGACCGGGACCGGGACCGCCGCGGGACCGTGCCTGGTGTTCGCCGCACAGCGCGGTGGCCGCACCATCGTGGGCGTCGTGCTCAACGACGCCAACCGGTACACGGACGCCAGGAAGATGCTCGACTGGGCGTACGGAACCCACACCGCCATGAAGCTCCGCCAGCTCCCGAAGAGCGCGCAGCGCGACTGACGGGCGGGTAAGGGTCGGCCGGGAACGGTCAGCCAAGAAAGGACAGCCGCACCTGGCGGTCCGGATTGTCGCGGTTCGTATCCACAAGGCATACGGACTGCCAGGTGCCGAGCTGCATGCGTCCGCCGATGACGGGCACTGTCGCGTACGGCGGCACGATCGCGGGCAGCACATGGTCCCGGCCGTGGCCGGGGCTGCCGTGCCGGTGCTGCCACCGGTCGTCGGCGGGCAGGAGCGCGTGCAACGCGGCCAGCAGGTCGTCATCGCTCCCTGCGCCCGTTTCGATCAGAGCGACACCGGCCGTTGCGTGCGGCACGAACACATGGAGCAGCCCGTCGCGGCCCTGCGCCGCTTCACGCAGAAAGCTCTCGCAGGCCGGGGTCAGGTCGTGCACCGTCTCGGAGGAGCCGGTGGCGACATCGATCATGCGAGTGGTGAAGGCATCGGACATGCCTCCATCCTCGCCGACGCGTCGGCATCGCGCGTCCGCGCGTCCGCGTGTCGAGACGCCGTCGACCCGCCCGTCCGCTCTCTTGAGTTCCACTGCATGTGGGTTCCACCGCATGTCGCGTTCAGCCCGGATCGCCACGCTCGGTCGCGTCGAGCTGCTGCGGGCCTTCGCCTCCTGTTGCCACGGCTGTTGACGTTCCGTCATTCCCCTCGGCCGCTGCCCCGGCCGTGATCTCCCTTTTCTCTTCCACGCGTTGCTCCGGACGCCACTGCGACCGGTCCCACGTCATGCACCGATTTCTGGCCGTTCCGAGGCCGTACCGGCAGTGACGTCGCGGTGCGCCGACATCGGGTCGCGCTGATCGGCCGCATGGGCACCGACGCGTATCCGGTGGTCGTGTCCGCACTTTCCGCTCACCCTGCTCCTCTCCGCCTGCTCCGGTGCCCTTCCGTCGACGACCCCTCGGGGAGAGACGGACGGGGACCGTCGGGGGCGCCGAGCCGCTGGGCCCGGGCAGCTCCGGGAAGATTCGGGACCCCGACCGAGTTGGTGGAAGCGTGAACCACTCCGGGGCGTATGCCGTACGCGATGTCGAGGTCGTGGTCGTAGGCGCTGGGCAGGCGGGCCTGTCCAGCGCCTACCATCTGCAACGGGCCGGGTACGAGCCCGGCCGCGACTTCGTCGTCCTCGACCATGCTCCGCGGCCGGGCGGCGCCTGGCAGTTCCGGTGGCCCACGCTGACCTACGGCAGGGTGCACGGGATGCACGCGCTGCCCGGCATGGAGCTGGCCGGGGCAGACGCGTCGCTGCCCTCCTCCGAGGTCATCGGCGGCTACTTCGCCGGCTACGAGAGCACGTTCGGCCTGCGGGTCCATCGGCCCGTTGACGTGACGGCCGTACGGGAGGGTGAGGGCGGCCGGCTGCGCGTCGAGACCTCGTCGGGCGTCTGGACCACGCGCGCTCTGATCAATGCCACGGGCACCTGGGACCGCCCGTTCTGGCCGCGGTATCCGGGACAGGAGACCTTCCGGGGACGACAGGTCCACACCGCGCAGTACGGCGGGCCGCAGGATTTCGCGGGAGAGCACGTCATCGTCGTCGGTGGCGGCACATCGGCGGTTCAGCATCTGCTGGAGATCGCGGAGGTGGCAGCGGGGACAACGTGGGTGACACGGCGGCCGCCGGTCTTCCGCGACGGCGCCTTCGGCGAAGACCAGGGCCGGGCGGCGGTGGCCCTCGTCGACGAACGCGTGCGGGAGGGACTTCCGCCGAAGAGCGTGGTGTCGGTGACCGGGCTGCCGCTCACCGACGCGATGAGGGAGGCACGGGAGCGGGGCGTGCTGGTGCGTCGGCCAGTGTTCGAGCGCATCACTCCGGACGGCGCCGTCTGGGCGGACGGCACGGCGGTCGCGGCGGACTCGATCCTGTGGGCCACCGGCTTCCGGGCGGCAATCGGCCATCTGGCGCCTTTGCGGCTGCGCGAGCCGGGCGGCGGCATCCGCGTCGAAGGGACAAGGGCGGTGCGGGATGCGCGAGTTCACCTGGTGGGCTACGGGCCGTCGGCGAGCACGATCGGCGCCAATCGCTTCGGCTGGTCCGCGGTCCGTGAGATCCGGGCGCTGCTGGAACGGGGCGAGCGTTCGGCCGTCTCGGTCGTCTGAAGCGCGATTGTCCGTCGGCTGCGATGTGGTCTCGGTCGCCGGTGACCGAGCCGCATTCGGGCGGGCATTCGGCGGGTCGGCTTCCGGTGTGCTGCTCGGTCGGCTCCGGAGTGTCGCTGGGCCGGTTCCGGAGTGTCGCCGGGCCGGTTCCCGGGCCGCGCGATCAGTTGGCGAGCGGTGCGACGGGCGTACGCTCCGCGTCGCGCCGGACCAGGGCCGCGTACTGCCCGTTCAAGGCGAGCAGTTGGTCGTGTGTGCCGCGCTCGGCGATGCGCCCGCCGTCCAGTTGATGATCCGGACGCCCTGGCGGGCCTTCTGTGTCAACGCGTCCACCCAGACGAACGAAAACGGGCCGGAGTCCAGGGGCCTGTTACGGAAGGCGGTGACTTGCTCGTCCAGGTGCTTGACCATCCCACCGACCTGGGACTTCGACAGCTGGGTCACGCCGACGGGCTCGGCGAGTCTTCCGCTCGGCGGGTGAAAACGTCGAGCAGGTAGGCGGTGGCGACCACGCTGATAGGGGTCTGCTCGGCCCTGCGGCGGGGTTCGAGAAGCCAGTGCGGGAAGTAACTCCCGGACCCGAGTTCGGGGATGGCGAGTTCGAGGGCGCCCGCTCGCGTGTCCCACTCGCGCGGGCGGTAGCCGTTGCGGTGGTCGACTCTCTCGTCGCTGACCTGCCCGTATCGGCATTGCAGAGGGCGTCTGCTTCTGCGGACATGAGCGTGTCGGCGAACGTCTTGATCATTGCGCGCAGCAGATCGGGACTCGCCGCGGCGAGGTTGCCCTCGGCAAGCGCGTGCAGGGAACAGACTGTCTGGTCCGGTCATCGTGCTGATCTCCTTCGAGCCTTCGACATCTCGAAGATCAGCCGGTGGCCGTTCGTCCATGTGGCCTCGCCCCGACGCCGGAGCAAACCCCCGGATCAGGTCGAATCCATACACCACTTCCAAGGACGGAACCCAATCACGAGCCCTGACGAACCGAGGCTGCACGCCCAGTTCTTACAGTCCCAGGTAAATGCGGGGGACATTGGTCCGAAGAGATGGATCTTTTCCAGAAAGGCGCCACGAGTGGCCTAGGACTGGTTAGCGCTCCCCGAAGCGGAGGTAGGTGTGGCTTTGTTCGTTCTCCTACCCGAGAAGAACTGAGAATGGAGAGAGACGTGCGTACTTTCGTCAAGGCATCAGTCATGGCAGTTGCTGCGGCTGGTCTGATTGGCGCCTCAGCGACAACCGCGAGTGCCGGCGACTGGAGCAACTGGAGCAAGGGGCACCACAAGAAGCACCACCGCGGCGAAGGTGACGAGGCCCTCATCATCTGCGGTAACCAGTTCGGGGGCGACGGATTCATCGACCTTTCTGCCCTGACTACTCTCACTGGCCCCCTCCTGGGCGATCAGGAAGCGGAGAACGTAGCCTGCATCACCGGTGACCACAACAGGGTAGAAAACGAGGACTAGCCTCGATCGTTCATGAGGGTCCGTCAGCTTGCTGCCGGACCCTTGTGGCCATGCCCGTGGCTCCGGAATGATCATTCTGCGTCAGGAACGAAAATGATCACAGAAGGCCACGGGCTCTCCTGCATACGGTCACAGCCGTTCCTCCCACCGATCACGACAGGACGTCAGCGAGCCAACCGAGGCGCACCGCTCAAACTCGAAGACCCCCTAAACACCGACTTCGCGGCCGGAACTGAATCACGAGGTTCACCTAAGGGGCGGACCACCTGACTCGGGCATGCCAGTCGGTAAACGATATCGGAAAGCCGTGCGGTGCATGCACGGCTTGAAGCGGCGGGGACTGGAACGGAGCATCAGCCACCGCGCCAGTCCCCGACCTACCCAGAGAAACGGCCTGCGACGCCCGGAATGGCGAAAACCGCAGGCCATCAGGCATGCCTTTGCTCAAGAGACTCCGAACTGCACGGAACCCGGTGCACCCTTCCACGATCGGCAGTTACACCACATTCCCACAGTTCCAGCCGATCTGGAGACATTGATCCGAAGAGGTGTACTTATTCAGAAAGGCGTCACGGATGGCCTAGGACTGGTTAGTGCTCGCCGACGCGGAGGTAGGTGTGGCTTCGTTCGTTCTCCTACCCGAGAAGAACTGAGAATGGAGAGAGACGTGCGTACTTTCATCAAGGCATCAGTCATGGCAGTTGCTGTAGCTGGTGCGGTCGGCACCTCAGCGACAACTGCGAGTGCATACGACGGGGACAAGCACCACCGCCGCGAAGGTGACAAGGTCATCATGATCTGCGGCAACCAGTTCGGGGGCAGCCCCGTCATCGACCTTTCTGCCCTGACTACTCTCACTGGCCCCCTCTTGGGCGATCAGGAAGCGGAGAACGTAGCCTGCATCAGCGGTGACCACAACTGGGTGGAAAACGAGGACTAGCCTCGATCGTTCATGAGGGTCCGTCAGCTTGCTGCCGGACCCTTGTGGCAATACCCATGGCTCCTGAATGATCATTCTTGCGCCAGGAACGAAAATGATCACAGAAGGCCACGGCCTCCTGTATGCGGTCACCAGCCATTCCTGTCACCGATCCAGCGAGCCAGGCCGAGGCGCACCGCTCAAACTCGAAGACCCCTAAACACCGACTTCGAAGCCGGAACTGAATCACCCGGTTCACCTAAGGGTCGATCACCTGGTTCTGGCGGATAAGGGTCTACCGCCTCACCGGAAACACACACAAGCGACGGCGCATGCCAGTCGGTGAACAATATCGGAACGCCGTGTGCGGGCGAACCGCACGCACGGTTCGAAGCGGCGGGGACTGGAAACGGAGCATCAGCCACCGCGCCAGTCCCCGACCCTACTCAGAGAAAGGCCTGCGACGCCCGGAAGGGTGAAAGCCGCAGGCCATTAGGCATGCCTTTACTCAAGAGACTCCGAACTACACGGAACCCGGTGCACCCTTCCACGATCGGGAGTTACACCATCCCCAAAGTTCCGGTCGACCTGGAGACATAGACCCGAAGAGGCGTACTCATTCAGAAAGGCGTCACGGATGGCCTAGGACTGGTCAGTGCTCAGGTCGAGGTGGGACCCACTGTGCCCAGGTGGAGAACGGCGTCTTCTCCCGCACCTCACGGCTGTGAGCAGAGGACCAGCCCCGGCCCTGTGTACAACATTGAGCGCGCCCACTGTGTCGGCGTTCTCCGTGAACCCGCACGCGGTGCACTCGAACTTGCTTTGGGTGACGCGGTTCTCCTTGGCGACGTGTCCGCAGCCTCCGGCTGCGACCGGGCACGTGCGCGATGTGTTGCGGGCGTCCACCGGGATCACGCGGCGAGCGGCTCTCTCAGCCCTCTGCGTCAGGATTCCGAGGAACTGTCCCCAACCTTGGCCCTAGTCAGCTCGTCCAAAGTTCCCCCTCAGGCTTTCAGGTGTGCCCGGTCACCCATGACAACCACGGGGTTCAGGGCCGGGTCGAGGGTGCGCAGCAGGTACTCCATTCCGGATTTGGAGAGGCTCACGCACCCCGAGGTGCCGCTGCCGTGGTCCATGTGCAGCCAGATGCTGCCGCCCTTGGCCTGGCCCTCGGGACGGGACGGGTCGTTGGGTGCCGTGCCCTTGACCCGGTTGTAGTCGATGGCGATGACGTAGTCGAAGTCGTGCCAGTGCGACTTGGCCCAGGAGCGCGGGGCAGCGAACGACGCAGATCGGCTGTAAGGCAGACCCTTGCCCGGTCCGGGATCGGGAAGGACCCCGCCTGCGTCCGTCAGGGTGAAGACGCCCAGGGGACTGCGCTTGTCGCCCTGGCGGTGGTCGGCAGTCCAGCCGCGCTTGCCGTTGTGCCCGGTCCAGCGGCGCGTACGGTCCCAGGTGCCGCCGTTCTTCGTCCACAGCTCGACGGTGGCCTCGGCCGAGTCCTCGCCCCGGCCGTACACGGCGACGACCTGGCCGGCGCCGGCCGGGATCCGTGACCGGATCCGCTCTCCCAGGCCCGGGATGCGCTTGAGGTTCGAGACAGGCGCGGCACCCGCGCGGTGCCCGCTCGCGTCATGCCGTCCCCCGCCACGGCCGCCGTCGCTGCCGCCGCAGCCCGCCAGAAGTGCGACCCCCGCAATGGCGGCGGCCCATGCCCGCAAAGTCCCCGATATGCGCATGGACCCCATGGTCCCACTCCGTTACGCCGGGCACGGCACGCGGTGACCCTGAGCGAGGAAATTCGGTTGATGCCCGCTTGCCCCGGGGGCGAACCTTGCACGGCTCACTTCCCGCGATGCAGGAACGACGAGAACGGCCCTGGGTCATGCAGATTCGCGATCTTCCGTACACCGATCCCGGCGTTCCCGACGCCCGGTCCGGCCCGCGTTTCCTCATCTGGCTGGGCCGGCGGCAGTGGCGGGGTCAGCTCAAGGCGCTGCTGTGGGGCACCCTGCACATGTCCGGTGTCGCCCTGCTCCCCGCCGTGGTGGGCTTCGCGGTACAGGCCGTGGTCGACGGATCCGGTGCCCGGCTGACGCTGTCCGGAGTACTGATCGCCGTTCTGGGCGCACTGATCGCGCTCGGCGACACCATGCTCCACCGAGCCGCCGTCACGAACTGGATCACCGCCGCCGCCCGCGTCCAGCAGCTCCTCGCCCGCAAGACGGCGGAGATGGGGGCCGCGCTGACCCGGCGCGTGGCGGCGGGCGAGATCACCGCTGTGTCGACGGGCGACGTGGAGAAGATCGGCTGGTTCGTCGAGGCACTGTCCCGCTTCGCCGCTGCGGCCGTTACCGCGTTGGCCGTCTGCGTGGCCTTGCTGGTGTACGAGCCGGCGCTGGGCGGAGTGGTGGCGATCGGCGTACCGGTCCTGGCGCTGGCCGTGATGCCGCTGCTGCCGAGCGCCACCCGGCGCGCGGACGAACAGCGGGAGAAGGCGGGCAGGGCCACCGAGCTGGCCTCGGACACCGTCGCGGGGCTGCGGGTGCTGCGCGGCATCGGCGGCGAGGAGTTGTTCCTGACCCGCTACCGGCGGGCCTCCCAGGAGGTGCGGCGGGCGGCGGTGCGCAGCGCCCGGATGTGGTCTCTGATCAGTGCCGTCCAGGTGGTGATGCCGGGGCTGCTGCTGATCGCGGTCGTGTGGTACGGAGCCCGGCAGGCGGTGGACGGACGGATCGCGGTGGGCCAACTGGTCACCGTGTACGGGGCGGTCACCTTTCTGCTGTTCCCGATGCGCCACTTCGAGGAGATCGCCATGGCGTACTCCTTCTCGCGTCCCTCGGCGAAGCGCGCGGCGCGCGTGCTGAGTCTCCGGCGCACCACGAACGGACGCGACGGGCCACCGGAGGCGGCCGGAGGGGCCCTATCGGACCACTGCGGCGCCGAGGAGGCACTGACCGGCGATCTGTACGACCCGCTCAGCGGGCTGCTGGCCCCCGCCGGACGGCTGACGGTCGTGGTGTGCGGCGATCCGGACGCGGCCGGGCGGCTTGCCGACCGGCTCGGCGGGCACCCGTCGCTGGAACACGACGAGCAGGGCGCGCCCTCGGTGCTGCTGGGCGGCGCGGCGCTCGACGAGATGACGTTGGATGAGGCCAGGGCCGCGGTTCTGGTCCAGGACAAGGACCCGGTGCTGCTTTCGGGGACGCTCGCCGAGCTGTTCGACATCCCGTCCTCGGAGACGGTGTCGCCCGCAGCGGCCCTGGAGGCGGCCCAATGCGGGGACGTGCTGGAGGCGCTGGCCCAGTCCTCGCCCGGCGCGACCGTGTCCGCGGCGGATCCCGCGGACGGCGGCGCCCCGATGGACGCGCACATCACCGAGCGCGGCCGTTCGCTCTCCGGCGGACAGCGTCAGCGGCTCGCGCTGGCGCGGTCACTCGTCGCCGGCCCGGAGGTGCTGGTGCTGGACGAGCCGACGAGCGCCGTCGACTCGCACACCGAGGCGCGGATCGCGGACGGGCTCCGGCGCATCCGCGCGGGGCGCACGACGGTGGTGTTCACCTCCAGCCCGCTGCTGCTCGACCGGGCCGACCGGGTGGTGTTCGTCCCCGGCGGGGAGGTTGCCGCCGCCGGAGTGCACCGCGAGCTGCTCGCGCGCGACCCGGCGTACCGGGCCGTCGTCACCCGCGAGACGGAGCGGGAGCAGCGTGAACGAGCGGCCGGCGGGGCCGCATCGACCCGTCCGATGGCCATCGGCGACCGGACAGAGATCGAGGAGTCGGCATGATCGGCGTGGTGCCACCGGCGTACGACCCGGGCGCATCGGAGACGGCGGCAACCCTGCCGGTCGGCTCCCCCGCGACCGTGCGCAGCTACGTCGGGGAACTGCTGCGCCGTCACCGGCGCGCGTTCACGCTTCTGGTGGTCGTGAACGCGGTCGCGGTGATCGCGTCCATGGTCGGCCCCTACCTCCTCGGCGGACTGGTCGAGAAGGTGGCGGACGGAGCCAACGATCTCCGACTGGGCCGAACCATAGGGCTTTTCGCGGTGGCCCTCACCGTGCAGACCGTCTTCGTACGGCTGGTGAGGCTGCGCGGCGCGATGCTCGGCGAGGAGATGCTCGCGGATCTGCGCGAGGACTTTCTCGTACGGTCCGTCGGACTGCCGCCCGGTGTGCTGGAGCGGGCCGGGACCGGTGATCTGCTGTCCCGTATCACCACCGACATCGACCGGCTGGCGAACGCGATGCGCGAGGCCGTACCTCAGCTCGCCATCGGGGTGGTGTGGGCAGGGCTGCTGATCGGCGCGCTCGGGGTCACGGCGCCGCCGCTCGCGCTGGCGCTCGTGGTCGCGCTGCCCGTGCTGCTCGCCGGCTGCCGCTGGTACTTCCGGCGCGCCCCGAGCGCGTACCGCTCGGAGGCGGCCGGATACGCGGCCGTGGCGGCGGTGCTCACCGAGACCGTGGACGCGGGGCGCACCATCGAGGCGCACCGGCTGGGACGGCGCCGGGTCGCCCTGTCGGAGCGGCGGATCCGCGAGTGGACGGCGTGGGAGCGCTACACCCTGTGGCTCCGCTCTGTGCTGTTCCCGGTCATCAACGTCTTCTTTGTGCTGATCCTGGGCTCCGTGCTGGTGATCGGCGGATCGTTCGTCCTCCAGGGCTGGATGACGGTCGGTCAGCTCACGACCGGGGCGCTGCTGGCACAGATGCTGGTCGAGCCGGTCGGGATGATCCTGCGCTGGTACGACGAGTTGCAGATCGCGCAGGTGTCAATCGCCCGGCTCGTGGGTGTGCGGGAGGTCGAGGGCCGCGACGCCGACGGGCGGCTGGCGCCCGAGGGACGCCATGTGCGGGCGGACGGCGTACGGTTCGGCTATCGGGCGGACGTCGACGTGCTCCACGGGGTCTCCCTCGACGTTCGGCCCGGCACACGGCTGGCGCTGGTGGGGCCGTCCGGCGCGGGCAAGTCCACGCTGGGCCGGCTGCTGGCCGGGATCTACGCCGCACGCGCCGGTGAAGTGACGCTCGGTGGCGCGGAGTTGGCGCGCATGCCGGCGGAGCGGGTGCGCGAGCACGTGGCGCTGGTCAACCAGGAGCACCACGTGTTCGTGGGCTCCCTGCGGGACAATCTGCTGCTGGCCCGTGCCAGCGCCCGGGACTCGGACCTGTGGGCCGCGCTCACCGCGGTGGACGCGGACGGCTGGGCGAGGGCGCTGGAGGACGGTCTCGACACCGAAGTCGGCTCGGGCGGTCTGGCGCTGACCCCGGCGCAGGCGCAGCAGATCGCGCTGGCCCGGCTGGTGCTCGCCGATCCGCACACACTGGTGCTCGACGAGGCGACGTCGCTGCTCGACCCGCGGGCGGCCCGCCACTTGGAGCGCTCACTGGCCCGGGTGCTGGACGGCCGTACGGTCGTGGCCATCGCGCACCGGCTGCATACGGCGCACGACGCGGATGTCATCGCCGTGGTGGAGGACGGCCGGATCAGCGAACTCGGCAGCCATGACGCGCTGGTCGCGGAGGACGGGGCGTACGCGGCGCTGTGGCGGTCCTGGCACGGCTGACGCCCGCCGCCGCGGCGTGGTGCACGCACCTCATCCGCGGGTGCACCCCCGTGACGTGGGCGTACGGACCCGGGCAGCCCCGCAGCGGACGGGCCCGTACGCCTGTCGAGCCTCAGGTCTTCTCGCTCCGGACCGCCGGGGCGCGGCGCCTGAGGACGGCGATGGAACCGAGAGCGACCACTGCGAGGAGGATGATGTAGCCCGAGACCGCCATCGAGGTGCCGGTGCCCTGCAGCAGGAGCACCATCACGAACGGCGCGAGACCCCCGCCGAGGACGGCAGCGATCCGGTATCCCAGGGAGGCTCCCGTGCAGCGCACCTCCGCGGAGAAGAGTTCGGCGAACAGGGCGGCCTGCGGCCCGTACATGATGCTCAGGAAGAGGCTGCCGCCGAACGTCCCCACGGCGAGCCCGGCGATCGTGCCCGTGTCGATGAGCAGGAACAGCGGAATCGCCCAGACCAGTAGTCCGACCGCGCCGGCGGTGTAGATCCGCAGGCGCCCGACCTGGTCGGAGAGCGCCGCCGCGGCCTGGATCATCAGGAGCTGGAAGCAGCTCACGAGCAGGGACACGGCGAGCACCGAGCCGCGTTCCATGTGCAGATCGCGGGTGGCGTAGCCGAGGACGCCGGTGAGGATGTAGAAGGTCGCGGTGTTCACAGCGAACGGTCCTCCGGCGACGAGCACGGTCCCGCGGTGGCGGACCAGCATCTCGCGGAGCGGGGACCGCGCGCCCTGCTTGCGCTTGTCCTCGGCCGCGAGCCGGTGTTCGGCCTCCCGGAACTCCGGGGT
Organism: Streptomyces sp. NPDC051776; assembly: GCF_040681345.1. NCBI lineage: Bacteria > Bacillati > Actinomycetota > Actinomycetes > Kitasatosporales > Streptomycetaceae > Streptomyces > Streptomyces sp. NPDC051776. The sequence goes on from NZ_JBFAYQ010000007.1 coordinate 155,308, forward strand.
CTCCTCGACGCGGGCATGGATGTACCAGGCGAGGACGAGCACGAGCAGACCGACGACGAAGGGCAGTCGCCACCCCCAGGAGACGATCGCGGCGTCAACGGTGGACGCTTCCGCGAGCAGGAAGGCGGAGTTGGCGGTCACCACGCCGATGGGGATGCCGAGTTGGACGGGGCTGCCGTAGAGACCGCGCTTGCCCGGCGGCGCGTACTCGATGGCCATCGGCATGGCGCCGCCCCACTGCGCGCCAACGGCAATGCCCTGCAGGATGCGCAGGACGACGAGCAGCACGGGGGCGAGGATGCCGATTCGTCTCGTACGAGGGCAGCAGCCCGAGGGCGGTGGTGGCCAGGCCCATGACCGTCAGCGCGAGGACGAGCATGGGCTTGCGTGACTGCGGCGCGGGCCCCCCGGCAGCTCCTCAGATGATGCCGAGCGCCGCCAGGCACCCGGCGCCGCCGAGCAGCATGAAGACCGGCATCATCACCTTCAGCTCCACCCAGCTCCCGGCCCGGAAGCGCATTGCCTTGGGCGGACCGACCGGGTACCAGCGCTTGCGGCCGACGACAATCGGCCACAGGACCGGGCAGCCGGAGACGGTCAACGCATCCCCGATGTCGTGGACGAGCGCACCCAGCACCACGGGCAGGCCGAGCCACAAGTACTCCTGGCCGGGAGCGCTGAACAGCCAGTCCGCCCCATTGCCCGGTTTGTTGAGAATGTCGGCAAGAATCCAGGCGCTGGTCGCGCCGAGCAGCCACACCAGGATGTCGCTGGAGACCCGGGCGGCCCGCCACAGCAGACCCTCCACCGCCAGCACCATGTGCACGAAGAGGATGCCGAGCACCGCCCAGCGGCCGCCCGCCATGCCCAGGACAGCCGTCCCGGCGCCGATCAGCACGGCCCAGAGCCACGTGTGGGTGAGCGTACGGTGACCGCCGGAACGCCGCGGGTCGCTCTGCGTCTTGGTGGCCTTGTAGACGGAGTACGAGATCTTGTCGATCACACCGCACAAGCCGCGCGAGAAGGGGCCGAAGGCCCGGGATATGGTCGCCGACTTGTGATCGAGGTCGGGGGCCAGCGCCGCGCCGGCGCAGACCAGTGCACCGACGACGAGGACGGGCCAGGGCATGGGGCGGCCGGCGGCCGCCGCAGCGGCGCCCACCCCAAGCCAAGCCGCTGCCCCGGACAGCGAGTGCGCCGGTCCCATCATGGTCTTCCCCCACCCCTGTTGCTGTTGTGCGCCGCGGTGCCATGCACGGGCGTTTCCCGTACGGCGGCGGTGTGTTGACGCCCAGTCGGCGGCACAGCGTACCGTCCGTGATCTTCCTTCCCGCGCCCGGGTTCTTCCGTGGAGCCGGGAGGCAGGCAGTATGGAGGCGTGACCCTCATCGATCATCTGCCGAACGACGCCGACCCCGATGCCCTCTTCGAAGCGTTCTCGACGTGGGCCGAGGAGCGGGGCATCTCCCTCTACCCCGCCCAGGAGGAGGCGCTGATCGAAGTGGTCTCCGGGGCGAACGTCGTCCTGTCCACGCCAACGGGGTCCGGCAAGAGCCTGGTCGCGGCCGGCGCCCACTTCACCGCGCTGGCGAACGACCAGGTCACCTTCTACACCGCGCCCATCAAGGCGCTGGTGTCGGAGAAGTTCTTCGATCTGTGCAAGCTCTTCGGCACCGAGAACGTCGGCATGCTGACCGGGGACGCGTCGGTGAACGCCGACGCGCCCGTGATCTGCTGCACGGCAGAGGTGCTGGCGTCCATCGCGCTGCGCGACGGAAGGGACGCCGACATCGGCCAGGTCGTCATGGACGAGTTCCACTTCTACGCCGAGCCTGATCGCGGCTGGGCCTGGCAGATCCCGCTCCTCGAGCTTCCGCAGGCGCAGTTCGTCCTGATGTCCGCGACGCTCGGCGACGTGACGCGTTTCGAGAAGGACCTCACGCGCCGCACCGGCCGCCCCACCGCGGTCGTACGCTCGGCGACCCGCCCGGTCCCGCTGTCGTACGAGTACCGGGCCACCACGCTCACCGAGACGCTGACGGAACTGCTGGAGACTCACCAGGCCCCGGTCTACATCGTGCACTTCACCCAGGCGTCCGCGGTGGAGCGGGCGCAGGCGCTGATGAGCATCAATATGTGCACGCGCCACGAGAAGGACGAAATCGCGAAGCTGATCGGCAACTTCCGCTTCACCACCCGGTTCGGCAAGAACCTCTCGCGGTACGTCCGGCACGGGATCGGCGTGCACCATGCCGGAATGCTCCCGAAGTACCGGCGGCTGGTCGAACGGCTCGCCCAGGCAGGTCTGTTGAAGGTCATCTGCGGTACGGACACCTTGGGCGTGGGGGTCAACGTGCCGATTCGTACGGTGCTCTTCACGGCGCTGACGAAGTACGACGGCAACCGGGTGCGCACGCTGCGGGCCCGGGAGTTCCACCAGATCGCCGGCCGGGCCGGCCGGGCGGGCTTCGACACGGCCGGATTCGTGGTCGCTCAGGCGCCCGAGCACGTCATCGAGAACGAGAAGGCGCTCGCCAAGGCGGGCGACGATCCGAAGAAGAGGCGCAAGGTGGTGCGCAAGAAGACACCCGAGGGCTTCGTCAACTGGGGTCGGAACACCTTCGAGAAGCTCATCGCGTCCGACCCCGAGCCGCTGTCCTCCCGCTTCCGCGTCACCCACGCGATGCTGCTGTCCGTGATCGCCCGGCCCGGCAACGCCTTCGACGCGATGCGGCGGCTGCTGGAGGACAATCACGAGGACCGGCGGGCCCAGCTCCGGCACATCCGACGGGCCATCGCGATCTACCGCTCCCTGCTGGACGGCGGGGTGGTCGAGCGGCTGCCGGAGCCGGACGCAGAGGGCCGTATCGTCCGGCTCACGGTCGACCTGCAGCAGGACTTCGCACTCAACCAGCCGCTGTCGACGTTCGCTCTGGCCGCCTTTGAGCTGCTGGACCCTGAATCCCCGTCCTACGCCCTGGACATGGTCTCCGTCGTGGAGTCCACGCTCGACGACCCCCGGCAGATCCTGGCCGCGCAGCAGAACAAGGCGCGGGGCGAGGCGGTCGCCGCGATGAAGGCCGACGGCGTCGAGTACGAGGAGCGGATGGAACGGCTCCAGGACGTCACCCACCCCAAACCACTGGAGGAACTGCTCTTCCACGCGTACGGCGTCTACCGCAAGAGCCACCCCTGGGTCGGCGACCACCCGCTCTCCCCCAAGTCGGTCATCCGTGACATGTACGAACGGGCCATGAGCTTCTCGGAGTTCGTCACCTTCTACGAGCTGGCCCGCACCGAGGGCATCGTGCTGCGCTATCTCGCGAACGCGTACAAGGCCCTGGAACACACCATCCCCGACGACCTGAAGACCGACGATCTCCAGGACCTGATCGCCTGGCTGGGCGAGATGGTCCGCCAGGTCGACTCCAGCCTGCTGGACGAGTGGGAGCAGCTCGCCAACCCGGAGGAGGAGACAGCGGAGGAGGCCCAGGACCGGGCCGACGAGGTCAAGCCCGTCACCTCCAACCCCCGCGCCTTCCGGGTCCTGGTGCGCAACGCGCTCTTCCGCCGCGTGGAGCTGGCGGCACTGGACAAGGTCGGCGAACTGGGCGAGATGGACGCCGACTCCGGCTGGGACGAGGATGCCTGGGCCGAGGCCCTGGACGGCTACTGGGAGGAGTACGACGACCTGGGCACCGGCCCCGACGCCCGCGGGCCGAAGCTGCTGCGGATCGAGGAGGACACCGAGCACGGGCTGTGGCGGGTACGGCAGACCTTCGCCGACCCCAGCGGGGACCACGACTGGGGCATCAGCGCGGAGGTCGACCTCGCGGCCTCGGACGAGGAGGGCCGCGCGGTCGTCCGGGTCACGGACGTGGGCAGGTTGTAGTCCGCGGCATCGGCGCCGGACGGCCGGTCATGGCGACGCCGGTTGCTCGTCGCCCTCCCCGCTCCAGGTCGGCCGGGCGTCGGCACTCCGGTTCGCCCGGGCGTCCGGACTCCGCGTCCGCCAGGCGTCCGCACTCCGGGTCGACGGGGCGTCCGGACTCCGGATCCGCCAGGCGTCCGCACTCCGGGTCGACGGGGCATCCGCACTCCGGATCCGCCAGGCGTCCGCACCCCGGGTCCGCTGGGCGCGGGCGACGAGGACGAAGGTGACCGTGATCAGCAGCGACCAAGCGGCGAACTTGTCGACGGAGACCGGCTGCCAGCCTTCCGCCTGGTACGGATAGCGCCACGCGCCCAGCCCTGTGGCGATGTTCTCCGCCAGCCACAGGAAGAAGCCGATGAGCACGAACGACAGGACGAGCGGCATCCGGTGACGGCGCTTGCCGGTGGTGAACTCCACCCACGTGCCCCATGTCGCGGCCAGCAGCAGGCCCGCCAGGAGCCAGCGAGCATCCGGCAGCCAGTGGTGGGTGAAGAAGTTCACGTAGATCGCCGCGGCGATGGCCTGGACGGTCCGCGGACGGTAGCGGATCAGAGCGAGGTCGAACAGGCGCCAGGCACGGCACACGTAGCTGCCCACCGCCGCGTAGAGGAAGCCTCCGTACAGCGGGACGCCGCCGACCTTCAGAACGGCGGGCTCCGGGTAGCTCCACGAGCCCAGGTACACCTTCAGCAGCTCGAAGGCCAGCCCGATGGCGTGGCAGACCGCTATGACCGCCAGCTCCCGCCCGGTCTCCCAGCCGCAGGCCCGGAACACCACGGTGAGCAGCAGGCCGTAGAGCAGCAGGAGGTCATAGCGCGCCACCGGGAGGTGCGGCAGCACTCCGGACACGGCCACGCCCGCGAGGATGGCGGCCGCGAAGGCGCAGCAGCGGACCTGTATCCCCGCGAAGAGCCAGAGCTGCCTGAAGGTCGTGATCACCACCGGCATGATCCCTAAGACGCAGGGGCGCGGCCGCGGGTTGCGGCCCCGGCCGCGCGGATCGCACCGGTCCGCCCCAGCGCCCTGATGCGTCGGATGCAAGGCGCCGGACCCCCTCGTCATGGGCCTGTTCGGCCGATCCGGCAACGCGGCGGACGGCTGTGCCAGGGCTGCGAGCGGGGAAGAGCCTGGCGAGGGCGGCACTAATGTGGCGCCGCGGCGGCACGACATGAGGAGACGCAATGACCAACCCGGCGGAACGCCTCGTCGACCTGCTCGACCTGGAGCAGATCGAGGTGAACATCTTCCGCGGCCGGAGCCCCGACGAGTCGCTGCAGCGGGTGTTCGGCGGGCAGGTCGCCGGACAGGCGCTGGTGGCCGCGGGGCGGACCACCGACGGTCTGCGGCCCGTGCACTCATTGCATGCATACTTCCTCCGTCCGGGCAGGCCGGGCGTGCCGATCGTCTATCAGGTCGAGCGGGTACGGGACGGGCGGTCCTTCACCACCCGCCGCGTGGTGGCCGTGCAGCAGGGCCGCACGATCTTCAATCTGACGGCGTCCTTCCATCAGCCGGAGCCGGGCATCGAGCAGCAGCTGCCCATGCCGGACGTGCCTGGGCCCGAGGAACTGCCCACGCTTCCCGACGAGATCCGGCAGCACCTGGGCGAGTTGCCGGAGGCTCTCGAGCGGATGGCGAGGCGCCAGCCGTTCGACATCCGGTATGTGGAGCGACTGCGGTGGTCGAAGGAAGAGCTGGAGGGGGCGGAGCCGCGCAGCGCGGTCTGGATGCGAGCGGTGGGACCGCTGGGCGACGCCCCGCTCGTCCACACCTGCGCTCTCACCTACGCGAGCGACATGATGCTGCTGGACGCCGTACGCGTGCCGGTCGAACCGCTCTGGGGTTCGCGCGGGTTCGACATCGCGTCGCTGGATCACGCGATGTGGTTCCACCGTCCGTTCCGCGCGGACGAGTGGTTCCTCTATCATCAGGAGTCCCCCATTGCCACCGGCGCGCGCGGGCTGGCACGCGGCCAGATCTTCGACCGGGAGGGACGGCTCCTGGTCTCCGTGATGCAGGAGGGACTGTTCCGCAGGTTGGGCGGATGACGGCTCACGCGACCACACGGGCCCGCGAACACCCGGACCGCAACGGTCGGGGGTCCATGCCCGGTAGCCCACCGGGTGCGCCGGTCCGCTCCTGGCCCACCTCGCGCCTTCCACGCGCGCGCCTGCCGGCCCGCGCGCCCCCCGTTCAGCTCGACCGACTCCCCTCATCACCCCGGCCGGCGGCGCAGCCAGGCCCTCAAGCCACGGGCACGGCCCTCTTCCTCCCTTCCGCTCGGCAGCGGGGCGCCTTCCGATGGACGGTCCTCCGGTGGACCTCCCTCGGCTGAGCCGGCCCCCGGTGGACCGTCCTCGGGCAGGTCGTCTCGTGGCGGGACATGGCTGCGGCCGGTGTTCTCCAGTGGCAGACCTCCGGATTCCGGTGAGGACTCCCCCGGCAGCGGGGCCGACCGGACAGCCCTGGCCTCGTCGAGTGCATAGGCGAGCGACAGCCGGATCCACAGGATCTCGTCCGGGTCGTCAGCTCTGATCAGTCGCTCGACCACCTCCCAAGTCGCGGTCGAGACTGCCCGGTTGGACACCAGCGCCGGGCGCAGTTTGCGCAGATACGCCCGCTCATAGGGATCCTCGACGATCTCGGCCAGTTCATCGGCGGGCAGCAGAGCGGCGGGGACCGCAGCCCGACCCCACGGGTCCTCTGTCTGCCGGGCGAGCTGCCCGACGCGGCGACTGCGCCAGTTCCGGGCGCGCCAGTCCTCCCCGGCGTCAAGCAGCGCCCTGAGGTTCTTGGGCATGATGCCGGTCAGCATGCCGGGCTCGCGCTCGGCGAACGCCCGCAACTCCACTGCCGGATAGAGCCAGACAACGGCGCGATAGCGGTTGACGTAGAACGTCGCGGGGCTCAGCAGGCCGACCCGCGCAAGGCGGCCGAAGCGCTCCTGCGTGATCCCCATCAGCCCTGCGGCTTCGGCCGTCCCGACCACCCTTACGCGCTCGCGCAGCCGGTCGGGGAAACCCTCCTCCTGCTGCAGCCGCGTCACTTCCGCGCACGGCACGCGTCGACCGGTACCAACGGGAGCGGGCACGGTCCGCACTTCCTCCTGCTGCACCGCGATCACCAGCTCCCGCGGCTTGAGGCCAAGCTCCGCCGCGGCCCTCCGGAAGGCGAAAGCAGGTGTCTCCTCGGCGACCCGGCGGCCCTCAACACCCGGCTCGCCGAAGCCCGGTTCACCGGAGGGTCCCTCGCCGATCCGCCGGTCACCGGCCAAACCGCCCACCGGATCACCGACCCGGCGATCACCCCCGCCCCGCTCGCCGGCGACCCGACGGCCGCCCTCGGTGTCGTCGAAGCCCTGCGCCGGGACACCCCCGCGCACGATCCCTCGCTCGGCAACGACGCGATGTCCGTTGCGCCCGTGCCCCCTGCCCCGATGCGTGGTCCCCCGACGCCCCACGCTCCGATGCGCGGTGCGCCGGTCGACGACGTCCTGCGCTGCGGTCCGCTTCTCCTGAACTGCCATGACGGTCTCCCCCGTACGGTTCGATCACTCTCGGTGATGACCGTAGTCCGGAAGACCGACATGCCGCTTGCCCTGTGGATAACTCAGTCGGACGCTTCAGTCGGACACGTCAATCGGACACCTCACTCGGACGGCCCCGGCGGACCGGCCGGTCGGGCACCTCAGTCCTCGCCCGCGCCTCCACCCCCGAGAGCCTCTCCTCCCACGGTTCCGCCCTGCTGCCTGGCGGCGACGGCGAGGTGTTCACCCACGCGGTTGACCAGCAGCGTCATCTCGTATGCGACTTGCCCGATATCGGCGTCCGCCGAGCCGAGCACACAGAGACAGCTGCCCTCCCCAGCCGCTGTCACGAACAGCACACCATCGTCGAACTCGATCATCGTCTGCCGCACTTGCCCGGCCCTGAAGTGCAGACCCGAGCCCTTCGCCAGACTGTGCAAGCCCGATGACACCGCCGCGAGATGCTCGGCGTCCTCACGCTCGAGCCCCTCGCTGGCCGCCGTCACCAGTCCGTCGTTCGACAGGACCAGCGCGTGGCGTACCGACCCGACGCGCCGCGTCAGATCTTCCACGAGCCAGTCGAGCCCCTTGCCCAATGCCATGTGCGTCCCTCCGCCTCCCCGTACGGCAGTTCGCTTCAACTGACGTGAAGCCTGTCCCACGTAGGCCGTACGAGCAACCCACCATGCGAGGTGGTAGCCGTACCGTGTCCGACGTCGGCATATGACAGAAGATGGACGCATGGCACACACAATGACCCAGGACGAATGGCGCGCCTTCGTCTCCGAGGGAACACGCACCGCTAAGCTGTCGACCGTGCGCTCCGACGGCAGCCCTCACGTCACCCCCGTGTGGTTCGTGCTCGACGGGGACGACCTCGTGCTCACCACGCACAAGGAGACCGCCAAGGGCCGCAACATGCTGCGCGACGACCGGGTGGCGATCTGCGTGGACGACGACCGTCCCCCCTTCTCGTTCGTCTCGATCCGGGGCCGGGCCGACGTCAGTGAGGACGCAGAGGAGCTCCTTCACTGGGCGACGCGCATCGCAGGGCGCTACATGGGAGCGGACCAGGCGGAGGCGTACGGGAAGCGCAACGCCGTTCCGGGCGAGCTCGTCGTCCGTGTGCGGGTGGACCGGGTCGTCGCCCGGGCCGCCCTCGCCGAGTAGAGCAGGACTCCTCCCGGCGGCGGGCCGGCGGCTATCCGACGGAGTCGAGCAGCCGGGCGGTGTGGACCCGCCCGGCGTACTCGACCAGCCGGATCAGCACCTCCTTTCCCGAGTCGCGGTCCCGCGCGTCACACAGCACCACGGGTGTGCCCCGCTTCAGATCGAGCGCCTGCGACACCTCGTGCGCTCCGTACGCACGCGCTCCGGCAAAGCAGTTGACGGCCACCACGAACGGGATGTCCCGGTGCTCGAAGAAGTCCACGGCCGGGAAGGAGTCCTCGAGCCGCCGCGTGTCGGCGAGGACGACCGCGCCCAGCGTGCCGGTCGCGAGTTCGTCCCACAGAAACCAGAACCGGTCCTGGCCCGGGGTGCCGAAGAGGTAGAGCGACAGCCCCTGCCGGATCGTGATCCGGCCGAAGTCCATGGCCACCGTCGTGGTGGTCTTCCGGTCGAGGCCGGCGAGGTCGTCAACGCCGCGGCCCGCCTCGCTGAGCCGTTCCTCCGTGCGCAGGGGCCGGATCTCGCTGACGGCTCCGACCAGTGTGGTCTTGCCGACCCCGAAGCCGCCGGCCACGAGGATCTTCAGCGCGAGCACGTCGGCTTCGCTTCCGCCGACGGCGGAGGGGGCGGTCTCAGAGCGCACGGAGTCCATCGATCACTTCTCTCAGGATGTTCTCGTCGGGGAGCAGGGACGGGGGTACGGGGCCGCGAACGGTGACGCAGCCGAGTTGGAGCAGGTCGCCGAGCAGGACGCGGACGACGCCCACCGGCAGGTCGGCGTCGGCGGCCAGTTCGGCGACCGACAGGGTCCTGGTGTCACAGAGGCCGAGCAGTGTCCGGTGTTCGGGTCCCAGACGGGCCGCCTCCGGGTCGATGGCGCCCGCGTCCCCGGTGACCAGAGCGATGAGGTCCAAGCGGATGCCTTGGGTGCCGGGACAGGTACGCCCGCCCGTCATCGCGTAGGGGCGGACGAGGGGCCCGGCTTCGGCGTCGTACCACTGGCTTGCCCGCCGTGCCGGCCGGCTGCCCTCGGGCCGCCGAAGGCAGTCGTCCTGTGCCATGTCGGTCGCGCGCGGTCAGCCCGCGGCAGGGGGCTGCTGGTCCGCGAAGCGGGACGGTGCCTGCAGATGCTCGCCGACCCGCTTGACCAACCGCGCCATCTCGTAGGCGATCAGGCCCACATCGGCGCTGACACCGCTGAGGAGGGCGAGGCATGAACCGTCGCCGGCGGCCGCGACGAACAGGAAGCCGCCGTCCATCTCGACCATCGTCTGCCGCACCCTTCCGAACCGGAAGTGGCGTCCGGCGCCTTTGGCCAGGCTGTGAAAGCCGGAGGCCACGGCGGCCAGGTGCTCGGCGTCCTCGCGCGTGAGCCGATCCGAAACGCCCACCGCCAGACCGTCGTTGGAGAGCACGACCGCGTGCCGCACCTCCCGGATCCGGGTGGTCAGATCGTCCAGCAGCCAGTTGAGCTCGCCCGACGCATACGGGGTTTCGGACGTGCGGTCCTCATTCATTCTCGGTCTCCTTCAGTCGCTCCGGCGGCGGAGGCACCTCCGCCGCGGATCCACCCGTTGCGAAAGGCAGTCATGCGGTCTCGGACGTCTTCCGGGGCGCGGTCCTCGGTTTGTTCGCCGGAGCCGGCCGGTGCGTGCGGTTCCTCGGGCGCCGGGGCCGTACGCAACTGGGGTGCGAGGCTGGCCTGACGGATCCGGCGCGGCAGGCCGCCCTCATTCGGCGCAGGCCCGCCGGACGCGTCCCGGCCCGCGGAACTCCGGGAACCCTCAGGACCCCGGCCCGCGGAACTCCGGGAACCTTCAGGACCCGGAAGACCCGCGGAACTCCGGAGACTTCGCGAGGGCAGGCGCGGACGGGTTACCGCCGGATCAGGGGCGGCGTCCTCGCGGCTTCCGGACTCGTGGGCCACGGGTTCGTACGGGGCGGGCCGCTCGTAGATGCCCCCTCCCGGCATCAGCGGTGCGTCCGGGCCGAACGACGCGGCGCACCGGCCGCTCGCCGAGGAGGCACGGCCCGCGACGTCCATCGCTGCGGGGCCCGGGGCTGTCCGGGGAGCGGGGACCGGAACCGAGAGGTGTCCGATGAACCCCGCCTCGACCGCTTGCCGTGAAACGTCGGCCAGTTCGAGACCGTACGACACGTGATCCGGCACAAGATCCGGCACTTGATCCGGCACATGATCGGGAACGAGGTGCGGCAGCCGGTCCGCCGGAGGGTCCGCCCCCTGTGACTTCACATGTCTCGCCGCCACCCCCGCGGGTCCCGCCGCCCCCGACGTCTCCCCGTCCCCGCGCGCGGCCGCCTGCAACAGCGACGGCGGCAGCAGGACCACGGCCGCCGTACCCCCGTAGGGCGAGGGCCGCAGAGAGACCTTCACCCCGCGCCGGGCGGCCAGCCTGCTCACCACGAAGAGTCCGAGCCTGTCGCTGTCGACCAGGTCGAACGCCTCGGATTCGGCGATACGGCGGTTGGCCGCGCGCAGCGTCTCCTCGCCCATGCCGAGTCCGCGGTCCTCGACCTCCAGCGCGAAACCGCTGCCGACGAACTCGCCGCTGACACGCACCATGGTCCGCGGCGGGGAGAACTGGGCGGCGTTCTCGACGAGTTCGGCGAGCAGGTGGGTCAGATCGGCGACGGCGGCTCCGGCGACGGAGGTCTCCGGCAGCCGGCAGACCTCGACTCGGGTGTAGTCCTCGATCTCCGACACGGCGGCGCGGACCACGGTCGTCAGCGGTACCGGCAGGCGCCATGCCCGCCCCGGTGCCGCGCCGGAAAGAATGATCAAGCTCTCCGCGTGGCGCCGCATGCGCGTGGTCAGATGGTCGAGGCGGAAGAGGTCGCCGAGTTCACCGGGGTCCTCGACGCGCCGTTCCATCCTGTCCAGCAGCGCGAGCTGGCGGTGGACGAGGACCTGGCTGCGCCGGGCGAGATGGACGAAGACCGCCGAGACACCACTGGCCAGGCGGGCGCGTTCGGCCGCGGCCACGAGGGCGGCCCGGTGGACGGAGCCGAGCGCTTCGGCGACCTGGCCGATCTCGTCCTCGGCCGGAGGGCGCCGGGGGGCCTCGGTGTCGATGTCGATCTCCTTGCCCGTACGCAGCCGCCCCATCGCCTCCGGCAGTCGGTGGCGGGCGAGTTCGAGGGCGTCGTTGCGCAGCGAGACCAGCTCGACGGCCAAGCCGCGCCCGATGCGTACGGAGATGACGAGGGACGCGATGACGGCTGCGAGACCGAGCAGCACCAGGACCCCGCCCCCGGAGAGTAGGCCGTGGGCCAGGGGGTCGGCGTCCCGGGCCGCTGAGGCGAGCGCGCCGGTCTCCAGCGAGCGCATGTCGGCCCGGAGCGTGTCGTACGGCCCGTCCCAGGCCACGGCGGAAGCGGCCATCGCGGCCTTGCGCCCGGGACCGAAGCGCAGCACGTCCTCCTCCACGGCGCGCACCCGGGCGTACGCCGGGCCCTTGGCGACGGCGCGCCACCGTGCGCGGTCCGCGCCGCGCAGGCCGGTCGCCGAGGCCTCCTCGAAGGCGCGGCGTGCCTCGACGACCCCGGCCAACTGGCGGTGCCGGCCGGCCGCGAACGTCCCCTTCAGCCGGCCGGCGGTGAGCAGGGCGTCCTCGCGCGCCAGGAGTTCGCGTGAACGGGAGGTCTCCTGCAGGACGCGCGGGTGCGTGGCCCGCCCGTCGTACCGCACCCCAGCGACCTCCGCGAGAGCGCCGGTCGCGGACAGCGCGGAACCGATGGTGCGGGTGTACGCGGCATAGGCGTCGTCCCAGTTCACCCTGCGTGCGGCGATCCGCTCACGCAGTCCGGAGAGATCCGCGGCCCGCCTGACGAAGGCGTTCGTCGCCCCGACCGCGGGCGCGGGCAGGCCCATGCCTTCGGCGATGGTGTGGCGGTCGCCGAGCCGCAGACGGTCCACGGCCCGTTCGGACCGGCGCGCAAGGAACGCAAAGTCTCCGGCGCCGTCCTCGTCCGGCTTCGCGAGGTGCCCGAGGGCTGCCTTCCGTTCCTGCTGCAGGGCGTCCACGGCGGCGGTGACGGGCGCGCGGACCTGGGCGTCGACGCGCGCCGACTGCCGAAGTCCGGCGATGTCCTGGGCCGTGGAGACGGTGGCGAAGGCCCAGAAGGAGAGAAGCGAGACGACAGGAACCGTCAGCAGGCAGACGATCTTCGCCCGTACGCTGCGGGGCCGCCATGTCCACCTCCTGCCGCGGGCGGAAAATGAGGCAGGCCGGTCGGCGGCGGCGCGCTCCCCGTCCATGGGTATCTCCTCCTCGGCGGACGTACGCGCGTGTGCGCGTCGCCCGCGCGCGGGGGGCGCGGGGTGCGGCGCGGCGCCGCCGGGTGTGCTGCGCGGGTCGGGCATGGCCTCCTCGTTCGGGTGCTGGCCGTGGCGGCCGGGAGTATGTGGGCGGTACGCGGGGCGCGGTGGCGCGCACGAGGGGCGGACGGAGTTGCCGGGGTATGGGCCGATGGCCGACATGGCGGGCCGGATTGCCCCGCGCCCCGGCCCCTGACGGGCTGCCGCTCATGCTGCTTCGGGCGGGAGCCGCTGTACGGAGGCGCTGGCGGCCCGCTCCCGAGCCGTCGGGGAGAGGGCGACGAAGGCCGACGTGAGGAAGAGATACGCGCCCAGCCCCACGGCGAGCGGGAAGATGAACTGCATTGCGGAAACCCCCGGCAGAGCGGTTCCCGACGGCGAGACGTGCACGCTGACGGCGAGCATTCCCGTGTAGTGCATGCTGCTGACGGCCCCGCCCATGACGAGGGACGCGGCGGCGACGGCGACCGGGGCGCGGAGGGTGAGGGCGGCCCAGAGCGCCGCGGTCGCCGCGACCACGGCGATGACCACGGACAGGACCACCGGCCGGAAGTCGTAGAGGACTTCGCCGTGGAGGCGGAGCGCGGCCATTCCGATGTAGTGCATGACGGCCACCCCGATGCCGGTGGTAAGTCCGCCGGTGGCGAGAGCCCGTACACGGTTGGGTCCGTAGCCGATCGCGAAGAACCCGGCGCCCACGACCACTACGGCTGTGACGAGGCTGAGCACGGTGAGGGGGACGTCGTAGCGGATCTCGGTGCCGCCGACGGCGAAGCCGAGCATCGCGGCGAAGTGCATCGTCCAGATACCTGTCCCCATCGCGGAGGCCGCGGTGACCAGCCAGTTGCGGCGCGATCTGCCCTCCGCCCCGAGCGCGCGCAGGGTGCAGCGCAGCGCGAGGGCGGCTCCGGCGCAGGCCATCACGTACGACAGCACGGGGGTCAGCCACCCGAGGGCGGCGTGGTCCAGGTGTCCCATGACTCAGGGACGCTAGTCCCGCCGGTGTTGCCCGGAAGGGGCGCATTTCGGAACCGAGCGGAATTTGACACTGACACGTTCCCGAACGATCACGCCGTGCTCGAACATGCGCGCCGTACGGGTGTTTCATCACGCCGGGCTCTTGCAGTCGCGTGTGCGCCGGTTTCCGGGGGACGCGCGCGGGTGCCGGAAGGCGCGGTCCCGCGGCCCGTACTCCACACCCGCACCAGAGGTACCGAGCCGTGGCCGCCCGCGCGTGACCGTTCGGCGCCGGGCGCGGGACCATGGAGACATGAACGCCGACCACATCCGCACACGGGAGTTCTTCGCCGCCCGCGCCGACGGCTGGGACGCCCGCTTCCCCGACGAGGGTCCGGCCTTTTCCGCCGCGGTGGCGGAGCTGGGACTGCGCCTGGGGGACGCCGTGCTCGACGCCGGCTGCGGCACCGGCCGGGCGCTGCCCGCGCTGCGCGAGGCCGTGGGCCCCGGAGGAACCGTACTGGGCGCCGACCTCACCCCCGAGATGCTGCACGCCGCCGTCCGTGCCGGCAGGGACCGCAGCGCCGCCCTCGCGCTCGCAGACGTCGTGCGGCTGCCGCTGCGGGAGGCGTCACTCGACGCGGTGTTCGCCGCGGGTCTGGTTGCGCATCTGCCGGACCCGGGCGAGGGGTTGCGCGAACTGGCCCGGGTCGTGCGCCCCGACGGGTGGCTCGCGCTCTTCCACCCCCTGGGCCGTGCCGCTCTCGCGGCCCGTCAGGGGCGCGAGGCGACCCCCCTCGATCTCCGGGCGGAACCCAACCTCGGTCCCCTGCTACGGTCGTCGGGCTGGCAGATGGTGTCGTACACGGACGAGGACAGCCGATTCCTCGCCCTCGCCGTACGGCGCTCCACCGCCTGAACACCCGCCCGTACCGGCCTCCCGGACGGGCTCGCCACACGGTCGCAGCCTCGGTGACCGAGCGTTTCCCGCGCCTGGGCCCCCAGCGTCCTGACCTGCCCGAGGAGGGTTCCCGGACCCCGAGCGGGACCGGACGACTGGTACTCCGCCTACGCCTTCCGCCGGGCTCTCGACGGAAGCGTTAGCCAATGGTTAGTGTGCGCGCACCACTGTCCATGAGAGGTGACCATGTCCGCGACAGACGAGGCCCAGGACGCCGGGGACGCCCTGTTCGTACTGACCGCGGTGCTGCTCACGCCCGCGCAATTCCCCAGCGTGCTCGGGGACGACTACCCGGAGGCGTGTTCCGTGCTCGGACTCGAGCCGTACGCCGGTGGATACGGCCTGGTCCTCGGGCAGGACGGAAGCGGCGCGCGGTGGACGGTGGTCACCGACGACGTCTCCCTCGTCGCCTGCGCCATCGCGGCCTGGGACTGCGGAATGGAGTACGACCTCTCGCCCAGCGAGCGCAGTGTCATCGCCGCCCTGCCCGGCTGGCCGCTCGCCGTCGCCGTAGCCGCTCCGGGCGTTCCGGAGCCGCACGACCCGGACCCGGACCCGGAGCTCGACGCGGACGACTGGGAGCTGCTGAGCCCGCCGGACTCCGAGAGCTGGGGCCCTGCGCAGCGGCGGCTGGGCGCCGACGAGATCGCACTCCAGTGGGCCGCCTGGCGGGAACAGATCGACGACGAGACCGAGTTCGGGAAATCGGCACAGGAACGGGAAGAGGACGGCGACGCGGCGGAAGCGCCGGGGGAAGCAGCGGAGCAGACGTCCGCACCGTCATCGCCCGCGGAGGAGCAGGAGCCTGATGAGGCGGACGAGCCGTCAGGGGCGCAGGACTCCGATCCGGAACAGGACTCCGCCCCGGAACAGGACTCCGCCCCGGAACAGGACTCCGACCCGGAACAGGACT
Organism: Streptomyces sp. NPDC051776; assembly: GCF_040681345.1. NCBI lineage: Bacteria > Bacillati > Actinomycetota > Actinomycetes > Kitasatosporales > Streptomycetaceae > Streptomyces > Streptomyces sp. NPDC051776. The sequence continues at coordinate 171,108 of NZ_JBFAYQ010000007.1, forward strand.
CCGATCGGGAACGGGACACCGCCCCGGGGCGCGACGGGCTGCAGGAAGCGGGCGCTCAGCGGAAAGGCGACGCGGAGGGGAGCGACGACGCAGGGCAGGACGAGGACGGTCCGCAGAGCGGGGAGGGCACCGACGCGGCCTCCGCCTCCGCGAAGGCTGCGGTCCACAGAGTCCTCGAGGAGGCCCGCGCCTACATCGCATCGCCCCCGCCACCCGGCCGTATCCGCTCCGCGTTCGCCTCGGGCGACGCCCGTACGCTGCGGGTGGACGGGCCCGGCTGGAGCATGGTGGCACGGACCGACGACATCGCCTTCATCCTTCTCGACGACGAACCCGGCGAGGTGCTGCCGGTGGGCCGCGGGCCCGAGCTCCCTTCTTTGCTCCAAGCCCTCGACAACCTGGCAGTACGGCCCTCCTGACCTGCGGACCCCTGTTGCACGTCGTACGGCGGCCAGGCCTTGACCGTGGCGCCGGGACGGTCCGTTGGGCAGGCGCGGGGGCTGGGCGCAGCCGGTTGGGCAGGCGCGGGGGCAGCCGCAGCCGGCTTGGCTGGCGCAGCCGTTGACGCGGTCCGTTCATACGCGGTGAGCAGGCATCCGCCCGCGCACCGGCCCTACGGGCCGCCGCCCCCTCACACTCGTTTCACACCCGTTCCAGCGGGCGATGCGGCCCGGCCGGCAGTTCGACTCCGATGGGGTCGCCGGGCCGTACCTTGCCGCCTGTCAGCACGATCCCCATGATCCCCGCCTTGCGAACGATCCTGCCGTCCTCGTCACGCCGGACGACCTGCCGCAGCAGCCCGTCCTGGAACATGTCGATCTGCAGACACGGGTTGCGCAGCCCCGTCACCTCGACGACCGCCTTGCCGCCCAGGCGCAGCAACGTGCCGACGGGGAGCGCCGGCAGGTCGATACCGGCCGTGGTCACGTTCTCCCCCAGCTCACCGGGGCGGACGAAGAACCCTGCCCCGGCGACCTCGGAGAACAGCTCCTCCTGGATGAGGTGGACCTGGCACAGATTCGGCTGCGTCGGGTCCTGGGCGACACGCGAGCGATGCTGCACCGTCACTCCCAGGTGCGCGTCACCCTCCACCCCCAGCCCGGCCAGCAACGTGATGCTGTCCCGTGTGGGCTTGCTGAAGCCGTGCTCGCCGCTGCGGCTCACCGCCGTGACTCTGGCACTCATGGTTTCTCCCCCTCCGGGCGGCCGTCGCGGACCCCCGGTGATCACCCCGGCAGGACTGGGGCCCGCCGACGGCGGCCCCGTACACGCGGGGCGGTCCCCGCGGGCGCGGCGCGGCTCAGCGGCGCAGCTCCTTCCTGCTCACCCGGCGCAGCCTGCGGCGCTGCGAGGGGTCGAGCAGGAGATACCCGACCGCCGGTACACCGATCAGCACCAGCAGAACGCCCCAGAGGGGCACCCCCAGAATCAGCAGAACGATCGCTACCGCCACGCCCCCGACGGCGACCTTGGTCCCATTCGACATCTCCGACGCCTCCTTCGCGGCGACCCCCGTGGGTCATTCAGTGAACGGGCACGCGCCCCGGACAGTTCCCCGGCACCCGTGCACCCGTCCGGCGCACCGCGCCTCCCCTCCAGTCTCACTCCGGACGCAGCGGAGCGCCGACCGCGTGCATGTGCCGGAGCGCCTGCCCGTACGAGTCGAGGAGCCCCGTCTCCGCGTACGGCAGCCCCAGCGCACGGCAGTGGCGGTGCACCAGGGGCCGGGCTGCCCGCAGGTTGGGCCGGGGCATGCTCGGGAAGAGATGGTGCTCGATCTGGTAGTTCAGCCCGCCGAGCAACCAGTCCGTGACGGGTCCGCCCCGGACGTTGCGCGAGGTGATGACCTGGCGGCGGAGGTGGCCCCAGCGCTGGTCGTCCCTGCCGGGCATCTCCATGCCCTTGTGGTTGGGCGCGAAGGCCATGCCGAGGTGGAGGCCGAAGAGTGCATGGTGGAGGAGCGCGAAGAGAAGTGCCTTGCCCAAAGGGAGGGCCGTGAGCAGCAGTGCGGCATAGCCGGCCAGGTGCGCGACCAGGAGCAGCCCTTCGACGGCGCGCTCGCGCGTCCCCTGCCTCCTGAGGTCCTGGATGCTGCTGACCTTCAGGGCGATGCCTTCGAGCAGCAGCATCGGGAAGAAGAGCTTCGCCTGGTGACGGGTGACCCAGCCCGCGAACCCCCGCCGGTCGGCGGCCTGCTCGGCGGTCCACACCAGCACGCCGACGCCCACGTCGGGGTCCTTCTCGATGTGGTTGGGGTTGGCGTGGTGGCGGTTGTGCTTGTCGTTCCACCACGCGTAGCTCATGCCGAGGAGCAGATTGCCGTGTACGAGACCGATGGCTCGGTTGGTACGGCGGCTCCGGGCAATCTGCGCGTGCCCTGCGTCGTGTCCGACGAAGCCCGTACGCGCTGAGAGGACGGCCAGGGGAAGGGCGAGAAGCAGGGTCCACCAGGTGTCTCCGGCGAGGTGGATCCCCACCGCGACGGCGGCGAGGAGCAGCAGATTGACGGTGATGCCCGTCGCGTACCAGCCCGTGCGGCGCTCCAGAAGCCCCTGCTCCTTCACCTTCCGCAGCAGCGGGGTGAACTCGCTTCCGGAGTCCGGCGGCGCGGGGGAGGATGAGGAATCCGTGTTCGGTACGGGGGCCTGCGGCATGAAGGTCTCCGGTCCGTGATTGGTCGCAATGCGCTGACCTGTAGAAACGTACGGATCGGCGACTGCTTGCGACCATGACGGCAGCACCCGCGGTGGCGGGGGGCCAGCACCCTCCTGGGCCGGGGGCTGGGTACACCGTCCCGATCGTGCCATGACGGATCGACGACGTCCGGGAGCGGCCCGTACGCGCCGTGGTCCTGTCGTTCGGCGACGCCGTGCCGTCCCCGCTCGCGCCCGCGCCGCGCACGGCGACTCCGCCGCTGCGCCCGAGGTTCCGCGGCGGTGCTCGCGCTCCGGCTCGTCGCCCGCGACCGTCTGCTGCCCGGTCCGGCGCCCCCGACTACGACGCCCGGCGGGTCGGCGGCTGGGCCCGACGACCTGCCTCGCTGGGCGACCTCACGGCGCGCCCCGCCACCGGCCGCCCTGTTCCTGGCCGCCCACGCCGTACCCCACCGGAAGCGGACCGCGCCCCTCACATCCCGAGCGGCTCCGGCGGCACGGGCTCCGTACGGCCGCGGCCCGGCGCGTACGGCGGGGGGCCGGGCCGCGAACTGCGGCCCGGCCCCCCGTGTCCACCCGGCACGCACCGTTCGGCGCTCCCCCATCCGCAGCCTCGCCGGGCCGGGCGCCGAGAGGACCCCTCAGACTCCTCGGCAGCCCGGAGGCCCTTGGGGCCCGGATGGGACGGCCGCTGCTGCGCGCGGCCACCGGACTGCGGCCGGCCCCGCGTCGCATCCGGGTCAGCGGCGTCGTCGCGACGTTCGCCTCCCCGGGCGTGCCGCGAGACCGTTGCGGCTCCTCCCCCACGGATGTGCCCTCCGGTCTCGCGCATCCGTATACGGACGCGGACGAGGGTTCGACTCACCACCCGTCCCGCTATTTTGCCCAACGTTGGTGATTTCAGGGGAGGTTGAACACTACCGCGCGCCGAGCAGATGGTCCGTGGCCAGCTGGTCGAGCCGTTCGAACGCCATCCCGCGGGCCGCGGCCGCCTCCAGGTCGAATTCCTCGAAGGCGGTACGGTCGGCCAGCAGGTCCGCCGCCGTTTCGCCCTCGTCCAGGGTCGGCCGCGCCAGCTGATCGAGCCGGGACGCCCTCAGTGCCTCCTGGACCTCCGGGTCGCTGCGGAAGGCGGCCGAACGCTCCTTGAGGATGAGGTAGTTGCGCATGCAGCCCGCCGCCGAGGCCCAGACCCCCGCCATGTCCTCGGTGCGCGGCGGCTTGAAGTCGAAGTGGCGCGGCCCCGCGTACCCGGCCGATTCGAGCAGGTCGACCAGCCAGAACGCGGCGCGCAGATCGCCGGCCCCGAAGCGCAGGTCCTGGTCGTACTTGACCCCGGACTGCCCGTTGAGGTCGATGTGGAACAGCTTGCCCGCCCACAGCGCCTGGGCGATCCCGTGCGGGAAGTTGAGCCCGGCCATCTGCTCGTGCCCGACCTCCGGGTTGACGCCGTAGAGATGCGGGCGCTCCAGGCGCTCGATGAAGGCCAGGGCGTGGCCGACGGTGGGCAGGAGGATGTCGCCGCGGGGCTCGTTGGGCTTGGGCTCGATGGCGAAGCGCAGGTCGTAGCTCTGCTCGGTGACATGGTCGCCGAGGATGTCGAAGGCTTCCTTCATCCGGTCGAGCGCGTCCCGTACGTCCTTGGCCGCGCCGGACTCCGCACCCTCCCGGCCGCCCCACGCCACATAGGTCCTGGCGCCGAGTTCGGCGGCGAGGTCGATGTTGCGGAGGGTCTTGCGGAGGGCGTAGCGGCGCACGTCGCGGTCGTTGGCGGTGAACGCGCCGTCCTTGAAGACCGGGTGGGTGAACAGGTTGGTGGTGGCCATCGGGACCACGAGGCCGGTGGCGTCCAGGGCTTGCCGGAACCGCTTGATGTGCGCCTCGCGCTCGGCCTCGCCCGCTCCGGAGGGGATGAGGTCGTCGTCGTGGAAGGTCACGCCGTACGCGCCGAGCCCGGCCAGCCGCGTCACGGCCTCCACGGGGTCGAGCGCGGGGCGGGTCGCCTCACCGAAGGGGTCGCGGCCCTGCCAGCCGACCGTCCAGAGGCCGAAGCTGAACCTGTCCTCGGGGGTTGGCTGGTAACTCATCGCGGCTCCTCGCTATTTCGTCATCACTGTTGACAAATTAGCGGGCACCGGCAGAGTGGGAAACCCCGATGCGCGCACCCGAAGAAAGGGACGGCACGATGGCAGCACCGGAAGGACCGCTGGTCGTCGGCGTGGACAGCTCGACGCAGTCCACGAAGGCCCTGGTCGTGGATGCGGCGACCGGGCAGGTCGTCGCGCGCGGGCAGGCCCTCCACCGGGTCAGCGAGGGGCCCGGCCGCGAGAGCGACCCGGAGCAGTGGTGGGGCGCGCTGTGCGAGGCTCTGGCGCAGTGCGGACCGGTGGCGCGCGAAGCGGTCGCGGTGTCCGTCGCAGGCCAGCAGCACGGACTCGTCACGCTGGACTCGGCGGGCCGCCCCGTACGGCCCGCGCTCCTGTGGAACGACGTGCGCTCCGCCCCGCAGCGCGACCGACTCGTGGAGGAGCTCGGCGGCCCGAAGGTGTGGGCCGAGCGGATCGGGAGCGTGCCCGCCCCGGCGTTCACGATCACCAAGTGGGCATGGCTGCGCGAGAACGAGCCGGAGGTGGCCGCCGCCGTGGCCGCGGTGCGGCTGCCGCACGACTACCTCACGGAGCGGCTCACCGGGCGCGGCACCTCCGACCGCGGGGACTCCTCCGGCACGGGGTGGTGGTCGGCGGCGACCCGCGCATACGACGAGGAGCTGCTGGAGCACGTCGGTCTCTCCCCTGCGCTGCTCCCCGAGGTGCTGGCCCCCGCGGAGCCGGCCGGTACAGTGCGCGAGGAACTCACCGGACTGCCGCTCGCTCCGGGCGCGTTGGTGGCTCCCGGCACCGGGGACAACATGGCCGCGGCGCTGGGCCTGGGGCTGCGCCCGGGGCAGCCCGTCATCAGCCTGGGCACCTCCGGGACGGTGTACGCGGTGACGCGCCGCCGGCCGGCGGACCCCACCGGCACCGTCGCGGGCTTCGCGGACGCGCGCGGCGACTGGCTCCCGCTGGCCTGCACCCTCAACTGCACGCTCGCCGTGGACCGGATCGCCGCGCTGCTGGGGCGGGACCGCGAGGCGGTGGAGGCGGGCGGCGAAGCGGTGTGCCTGCCGTTCCTCGACGGGGAGCGCACCCCGAACCTCCCGTACGCCTCCGGGCTGCTGCACGGACTGCGCCACGACACGACGGCGGGGCAGGTACTGCAGGCCGCGTACGACGGTGCGGTGTTCGCCCTGCTCGCCGCCCTCGACCGGGTGCTGGACGGCGAGACGACCTACGGCGGTGGCGGGGAGGACGAGACTGCGGACGAGCAGGCGCCGGTGCTGCTCATCGGGGGCGGCGCGCGCGGTACGGCCTGGCGCGAGACGGTCCGCCGGCTGTCCGGCCGGCCCGTACAGGTGCCGCGGGCCGCGGAGTTGGTCGCATTGGGTGCGGCCGCCCAGGCGGCCGGCGTGCTGACCGGAGAGGACCCGGCGGCGGTGGCCCGGCGCTGGGGAACGGACCGCGGCCCCGCCCATGGCCCGGTCGCACGGGACGATGCGGCATGGGAGCGCGTGAGCACGACCCTGGCCGCGGCCGGCGGGCTGCTCGGCGACGCATGACCGGCGCCTCGGAGGCGGAAGCCTCCGGCGAGCAGCACCGACGGGAGCCGGGGCCGGGGGCGCCCTCGCCCGGAACGCCGCATATGCCCGCGGTGCCGCGCCCATCCGGCGAGCGCTCCACCCCGGGCACGCAGCGCACGCCCCGCACCCAGCACGGCATACGGCAGAGCAACCTCTCCCTTGTGCTCCACACGGTCGCCACCGAGGGCCCGCTCTCCCGTGCCGATGTCGCGGGGCGGATCGGGCTGACGCGCGCCGCCGTCTCCACCCTCGTCGACGAACTGACGCGGGCCGGGCTGCTCGTGGAGCTCGGCCGCGGCCGCCCCGGCACCGTGGGGCGGCCCGGGAGCGCGCTGGCGATCGGCGACCGTGGGCCGGCCGGGCTGGGCGCGGAGATCGGCGTCGACCATCTCGCCGTGTGCGCCATGGATCTGCGCGGGCGCGTACGTGTACGGGTCGAGGAGCCGCTCGCGGGGCGGAACAGTGAGCCCGCGCCCGTACTGACCCGGCTCGCGGAGCTGGTGCGGAACGTGGCGGCGGCTGCGGAGGGGGAAGGGCTGCGGCCCCGGGGACTCGCGGTCGCCGTCCCGGGGCTGGTCGCCCGCGACTCGGCGACGGTGGTGCGCGCACCGAACCTCGGCTGGCAGGGCGTGGACGCCGGCCCCGCCCTCGAAGAGGCATTGCCCGGTGTCATCGTCAGCGTCGGCAACGAGGCGAACTTCGGCGCTCTCGCCGAACTCCGGCTGGGCCGGGGCGGCGGCTCCCGGCGGGACTTCGTCCATGTCTCCGCCGAGATCGGCATCGGAGCGGCGGTCGTGGTGGACGGGGCACTGCTGCGGGGTGCGCAGGGCTTCGCGGGCGAACTGGGCCATGTGCCCGTCCACCCCGAGGGGCTTGCGTGCCCGTGCGGTGGCCGCGGCTGTCTGGAGCAGTACGCCGGCGAGGAGGCGGTGCTGAAGGCGGCCGGACTGCGGGACGGCCAGGGAATCGGGGAGTTGCGGGAGCGCGCCGGGGCGGGCGAGGAGGCGGTGCTGCGCGCGCTGGACGGGGCGGGCACGGCTCTGGGGATCGCGCTCGCCGGTGTGGTGAACCTGCTCGACCCGCAGGCCGTGGTGGTGGGCGGGGCGCTGGCCGCGCTGTCGCCGTGGCTGCTGCCCGCGACGGTACGGGAGTTGACGGGCCGGGTGATCCGGCCGTACGGCGAGATCGCCGTTTCCCGGGTGGGCCGCGACGGACCGTTGCTGGGAGCGGCGCACTCCGTTGTGCAGGCTGTACTCGACGATCCTCTCGGGCGCGCCGGCTCCCCCGCCGGCTTTCCCGTCTGACGTCCCGTTCCGGGCCCGCGCCCGCCGTTCGCCCATGACGGGTGCACCGGCGAGCGTGCGCTCCCCCCTGCTGGAGTCCGAAAGTGAACCTTCCCCGTCCGGCCCGCCGCGCCCTGCTGGGCGGCAGCCTCGTGATCGCCGCCACCACCCTGACCGCGGGCACCGCCTCGCCCGCCACGGCACGCCCGCGCCACTCCGCCGACTACCCCGGCGCGTACTGGCTTCCGGCCGCCCCGTCCAATCGCACCGTCGCCGATCGCCCGTCGTCCCGGCGCATCGACCGCGTGATCGTTCATGTCACGCAGGAGACCTTCGCCGGCACGATCGGGATTTTCCGGAACCCGTCGTCGAAGGTCTCGGCGCACTACGTGGTGCGCTCCCGGGACGGACTGGTCGCCCAGTGCGTGCACGACAAGGACATCGGCTGGCACGCCGGTGACTGGAACCACAACACGCGCAGCATCGGCATCGAGCACGAGGGCTGGGTGGACCGGCCCGAGTGGTTCACCGATGCCCTGTACGCGTCGTCGGCGCTACTGACGGCGTACCTCTGCGAGACGTACGGCATCCCGAAGGACCGCGACCACATCATCGGTCACCACGAGGTGCCCGGCGCCGACCACACGGATCCGGGTCCGCACTGGGACTGGGCGCGCTACCTGCGGATGGTGGGCAGCGTTCACACCGCTCGAGGCGGGCCGCTGGATCAGCCGATGGGCAGACTCGTGTAGTTCTCGGCAGGTTCGGTCGCATGGAGTCCTGCCCGGCCCCTGTGCGGGAGCCGGGCCGGGAGGAGTCCTGCCGGGCCGCGCCGACGATGCCGACGCCTGGCGCACCGCGCAGTTCCGAAGGTCCGGTCGGTGGCCGAAGGTCAGCGTTCGAGGACGAGGGCGAGCCCTTGGCCGACACCGATGCACAGCGCGGCCAGACCGACGCCCGAGCCCGCGGCGGCGAGTTGGTGGGCGACGGCTCCGGCGAGGCGCGCGCCGGACGCGCCGAGGGGGTGGCCGATGGCGATGGCGCCACCGCGCGGGTTGACGATCGCCGGATCCAGATCGCGCCACTCGGCGAGGCAGCCGAGCGACTGCGCGGCGAACGCCTCGTTGAGTTCGAAGGTGGTCAGATCGGCGAAGCTCCGGCCGGCCCGGGACAGCGCGCGCCCGACGGCCTCGACCGGACCGAGGCCGAAGAGCTGGGGCTCGATGCCGGTCACGGCCGACGTACGGATACGGGCCAGCGGTTCGCGCCCGGTGGCCTTCAGTCCCTCCTCGTCAACCAGCAGCAGCGCGGCGGCGCCGTCGTTGAGGGGCGAGGCGTTCCCGGCTGTCACGGTGCCGTCTTTGCGGAAGACGGGCTTCAGCTTGGTGAGGGCCTCGAGGGAGGTGTTCTCCCGGATGGTCTCGTCACGGGTGAGGTCGGTGCCCTCGACGGCCACCACCTCGGCGTCGTATGCCCCGTCCTTCCAGGCCCGGGCCGCCTTCTCGTGGCTGGCCAGGGCGAAGGTGTCCTGCTGCTCGCGGGTGATGCCGCCTTTGTCCGCGACCAGCTCTGCACCCTCCCCGAGGGAGACGGTCCACTCCTCCGGCATGCGCGGATTGGTCATGCGCCAGCCGAGGGTCGTCGAGAACATCTGCTGGTTCCCGGCCGGGAAGGCCCGCTCCGGCTTGGGCAGCACCCAGGGGGCGCGGGACATGGACTCCACTCCCCCTGCGAGCACCACGGAGGCGTCCCCGATGGCGATGGCCCGGGCGGCCTGGATGACGGCCTCCAGGCCGGAGCCGCAAAGGCGGTTCACCGTGGCACCGGGGACGCTCACGGGCAGCCCGGCGAGCAGGACGGCCATCCGCGCCACGTCCCGGTTCTCCTCGCCCGCGCCGTTGGCGTTGCCGACGTACACGTCGTCGATACGGGCCGGGTCCAGGTCCGGTGTCCGGTCGGTGAGCGCCTTGACGACGTGCGCGGCCAGGTCGTCCGGGCGTACGCCGGAGAGCGCGCCGCCGTACTTGCCGATCGGTGTGCGGACGGCATCGACGACATAGACCTCGCGCAGGCGATCGGTCATGGGAAGCGCTCCTCCTGACAGGGCTTGTTCGCAGAGTGAACTTTCGTTCATAATCGCGGCGCAGTGAGTGTCCGTCCGGTGCGACCCGGCTGTCAACGGTGCGGTGGCAGGTCAGGCGGGTTCAGCGGTCGTCGCCGGACGGGTCCTGAGCGGATGCGTGCGGAGGCTCCGCGGCGGGCTCCGGACTCCCTGTGCGGGCCGGCCCTCGCGCCCACGCCGTCTCCGATCGCATCCCGTCTCCGTCCCCCGACCGCATCCCGTCTCCGTCCCCCCAACCCTACGAGCCCGGAGCCGGCGGCCCGGGCATGGACCAGGAGGTCAGCATGGCGCGTGACACCGACCGGCCGGGGCGTGAGGCGGCGGTCGTCGGTCCGCTCGACCGCGGCCTCACCGTGCTGCGGGTGATGTCACGGCCGGGCAACCACCGGCTGCGGCCGAGCGATCTCGTGCACGCGACGGGCCTGGCCCGCTCCACCGTCGACCGGATCGTCGCGACCCTGGTCCTCCTCGGGTACCTGCGGAACGCCGGCCGTGACGTCGAACTCGCCCCGCGCCTGGTGGAGTTCGGCAACGCGTATCTGCGGGCCGATGGCCTCACCGACCCCCTGCAGCCGTTCGCGGAGTCCCTGGCCGACACCCTCGACGAATCCGTCTCCGTCGCGGTCCCGGAGGGAAAGGACGCGGTCCGCTTCATCGCCCAGGTCATCAGACGACGCGCGATGTGCCCCGTCTTCCGCACCGGGGACGTCCTGCCCGCCGACCGCTGCGCGCCTGGTGCCCTCTTCGCGGCCGACGCTCATACGCCGGACTGGGCCGTCGACGACCAGCGGGTCGAGCCGGGTGTCATCACGGTGGCCGTACCCGTACGGGACGCGGAGGGGAGGACGGTCTGTGCGATGAACGTCGTCAGCCACACCAGCCGTCACACCGCCCAGAGCCTCGCCGCGAGGGCGCTTCCCCGGCTGCGCGAGCTGCTGCCCGGCATGGAGGCAGCCGTCGCCGAAGCCCGGTCCGGGCACGCGGACGCCGAACGGAGCCCGGGCCCCCGTCCCGGCCGCCCGAGCAGTGCGGCCAAGCAGCAACTGGGCGCCGCCTACGTACAGTCGCTCGCCCGCGGCCTCGACGTCCTGGTCGCGCTCGGCGCCGACCCGCGGGGGCTCACGCTCGCCCGCGTGGCCGAGGCGGCCGGGCAGCCGCGCGCCACGGCCCGCCGCTCGCTGCGCACCCTGGAGCATCTGGGGTACGTGGAGTCGGCCGACCGCCGTTTCCGGCTGCTGCCCCGCGTCCTGGAACTGGGCCACGCCCCTCTGTCCGGCCTCGGCTTCACCGAGATCGTCCGCCCGCACCTGGAGGAACTGGCCGCCCGGGTCCACGAGTCGGCCTCGGTCGCCGTGCTCGACGGCGAGGACATCCGGTACGTGGCCCGCGTCCCCACGTACCGGATCATGAGCGTCAACATCACCGTCGGCACCCGCTTCCCCGCGTACGCCACCTCCATGGGGCGGGTGCTGCTGGCCGGGCTCGACGCACAGGACCGTGCCGAGCGGCTCGCGGTTGCGGAGCTGTGGCCGCTGACCGCCCGTACGGTCACCGATGCGGCGACGCTCGACCGGATCCTCGACGGGGTGGCCGAGCACGGACACGCCTTGGTGGACGAGGAGTTGGAGGAGGGGCTGCGGTCGCTCGCAGTGCCGCTGCGCGACGGCGCGGGCCGTCACGTCGCCGCGCTGAACGTCTCCACCTACACCGGGCGCGCCACGGTCACGGAGTCACGGGCCACGCTGCTGCCCGCCCTCACCGAGACCGCGGCACGGATCGAGTCCGAACTGCACATCGTCTTCGAACGCAGGCCGCTGCGGCTGCCCTGAGGCGGTCCGGGGACAGCGTGGTCAGCTGAACGGAAAGAGCTCGAACCCCACGGCGGGACGGCCGCCGAAGCGCGGCGCCGCCCGCCCGGCCGCCCCGGACACCACGGACCGGCAGTACGCTTGCGGATCCTCGTCGGTGAGCGCCTCGATGTAGGTCCGGTGGGCCAGCAGCGACCGCACGCCGCGGTCGAGCCCTGCGGCGACGTCGGCCGCGTGCGTGGGTTCGGGCGAGGCGGCGACGGCCACCCAGCGCACCCCGTCCCAGGGCTCCAGGCCCTGCTCCTCGATCAGTTCGGGGAAGATCCAGCGGTTTCCCGCGTCGGCGACCGCGTCCAGCACCGCCCTGCCGACGACCCGGTGGTCCGGGGTGTTCCAGTACCTGCCGCCCCAGGTGTCGTGGTGATTGAGCGTCACGATCAGCTCGGGGCGGTGGCGGCGGACGGCGGCCGCAATGTCGCGGCGCAGCGGGGTGCCGTACTCGATGACGCCGTCCCGGTGGTCGAGGAACTCCACCGATGTCACACCCACGACGGCCGCGCTCTCCCGCTGTTCGCGCTCGCGCAGCGCGGCGCACGCGCCGGGCTCGAGCCCGTCGATCCCCGCCTCTCCGCGGGTCACCAGCAGGTAGCGCACCTCGGCGCCACGATCGGTCCACGTGGCCACGGCCGAAGCCGCCCCGTACTCCAGGTCGTCGGGGTGCGCGACGACGGCCAGGCAGCGTTCCCAGTCGGACGGCAGCGGATCGAGCTGCTCAGGAGTCTCCTCCCCGGTCATCGGACGTCTCCTTCTCCGGTGCACCCGTGGTACGGGCACGTGTCCGGTCTGTTGTCGAAGCAGGGATCGAGGGCCACGATGGACGCAGCCGCTGTGCCATCAAAGCCGACATTCCACCCGGAGAAGCTGCATTGGCCGTCAATCCGTGGGTCGCCCTCGAACCGGGCGCCGACCCCGCCGAGCGGGTCGGCACGATCCGCCGTGCGCACGATGCCTTCACGGCGGCGGGGTCGGTGGACCGCCCCGTCCGGCCCGTGGTCGTGGACTCCTGGCAGCGCTCGGCGCGCGCCCACGTCAGCCCTGACTCCACTGCCGCGGTCGAACTCGACGACGGCGAGTTGGGCGCCTACCGCGCCGAGCATCCGCTCGCCCGGGTGATGCCGCTGTTCCGGGAGCTGACGGGCTCGTTCGCGATGGACGGCGAACATCTGCTGGCGATCTGCGACACCCAGGGCAGGCTGCTGTGGGTGGAGGGGCACGCGGGCGCGCGGCGCCGGGCGGGGCGGATGAACTTCGTCCCAGGGGCACGCTGGGCCGAGTCTGCGATGGGCACCAACGCGCCGGGGACGGCCGTGACGGTCGACCGGGCCGTCCAGGTCTTCGCCGCCGAGCACTTCAGCCGCCCGGTGCAGACCTGGACGTGCGCAGCGGCGCCGGTGCACGATCCGCGGACCGGGCGGGTGCTCGGCGCCGTCGACATCACCGGCGGCGACCGGCTCGCCCACCCGCACAGCCTCGCGTTCGTCCAAGCCGTCGCGCGCGCCGCCGAATCCCAGCTCGCCCTGCTCGCCCCGCCGCCCACGGCCCGGTCCGTACTGGAGCTGACCGCGCTCGGCCGCGACGAGGCGATACTCGCCCACGGCGGACGTACGGTACGGCTCAGCCCGCGCCACAGCGAGATCGTCGTGCTGCTCGCCTGCCATCCGGAGGGGCTCAGCGGTGACGAACTGCTCCTGTCCCTCTACGAGGACGAATCGGTCTCGCCCGTCACCCTGCGGGCCGAACTCTCCCGACTGCGCCGCCTGTTGGGCGAGGACGTCCTGCACTCACGCCCGTACCGGCTGGACCTGCCGGTGGAGGCGGACTTCGAGCGGGTTCTGCGCCGCCTCGGCTCGGGCGCGCCGGCCGCGGCCCTCGACGCGTACACCGGACCCCTGCTGCCGGGGTCGCGGGCCCCCGCCGTGGAGAGGCTGCGGCGCCGGGTCGAGGACGAGTTGCGGGCCGCGCTCATCGCGCGCCGCGACCCGGATCTTCTGGTGGGATGGACCCGCAGCCCATGGGGCGCGGAGGACCTCCAGGCATGGACGGCGCTCGCCACTGCGCTGCCGCAGGGGTCGGTGACCGCCGCCGTGGTGCGGACCCGGCTGGGCGAACTCGACGGCGAACTGGGCCTCGGCCGACCGGCGGGTCCGGGGAGCACTTCCGGCATGGACGGCCCCGCGCGGCACGGCGGGAGTGACCGCGGCCCCGGCGCCGCCGGGCGGCCCGGCGCAACGTGGTCGCAACCTCGCCGCTCCTAGCCTCCTGCGGAGCGCTGCCCGGGCGGCGGGCGGCGACGTTCTTGGGAGGCCACCGAGATGACCCGCTACTCCGCTCCCGGCACCGACGGCGCGATCGTCTCCTACGAGTCCCGCTACGACCACTGGATCGGCGGGGAGTACGTCAAGCCGAAGCTGGGCCGGTACTTCGAGAACACCACACCGGTCAACGGCCGTCCGTTCACGGAGGTGGCGCGCGGCACCGCCGAGGACGTGGAGGCCGCCCTCGACGCCGCCCACGCCGCCGCGCCCGCCTGGGGTCGTAAGGCTCCGGCCGAGCGCGGACACGTCCTGAACCGGATCGCGGACCGGATGGAGGCCCATCTGGAGGAGCTCGCGGTCGCGGAGAGCTGGGAGAACGGCAAGCCCGTCCGCGAGACCCTGGCCGCGGACATCCCGCTGGCGATCGACCACTTCCGCTATTTCGCGGGGACGCTGCGCGCGCAGGAGGGAAGCCTCAGTGAGATCGACGAGGACACTGTCGCCTACCACTTCCACGAACCGCTGGGTGTCGTCGGCCAGATCATCCCCTGGAACTTCCCGATTCTGATGGCCACTTGGAAGCTGGCCCCCGCCCTGGCGGCCGGCAACGCCGTGGTGCTCAAGCCGGCCGAGCAGACCCCGGCCTCCATCCACGTCTGGCTGAACCTGATCGCCGATCTGCTGCCGCCGGGGGTCGTCAACGTCGTCAACGGCTTCGGAGTGGAGGCCGGAAAGCCCCTCGCCTCCAGCGCGCGCGTCGCGAAGATCGCCTTCACCGGCGAGACCACGACGGGGCGGCTGATCATGCAGTACGCCAGCGAGAACATCAAGCCGGTCACGCTCGAACTCGGCGGCAAGAGCCCCAACATCTTCTTCGACGACGTCTCGTCCGCCCACGACGACTTCCGCGACAAGGCGCTCGAAGGTTTCACGATGTTCGCCCTCAACCAGGGCGAGGTGTGCACCTGTCCGTCCCGTGCGCTCATCCAGCAGGGCCACTACCAGGAGTTCTTGGAGGCGGCTGTCGCCCGTACGGAGAAGATCGTGCCCGGCCACCCGCTGGACACGGACACGATGATCGGTGCGCAGGCGTCCAACGACCAGCTCCAGAAGATCCTTTCCTATCTCGACATCGGACTGCAGGAGGGCGCGAAGATCCTCACCGGCGGCGCGCTCGCCGAACTGGGCGGCGATCTCCAAGGCGGCTACTACGTCCAGCCGACGATCTTCGAGGGCGCCAACCACATGCGGATCTTCCAGGAGGAGATCTTCGGCCCGGTCGTCTCGGTCGCCTCGTTCTCCGACTACGACGACGCGGTGAAGATCGCCAACGACACGCTGTACGGGCTGGGCGCGGGCGTCTGGACGCGCGACGGCTCGACGGCGTACCGCGCGGGCCGGGACATCCAGGCGGGCCGGGTCTGGACGAACTGCTACCACGCCTACCCGGCGCACGCCGCGTTCGGTGGCTACAAGCAGTCGGGCATCGGGCGCGAGACCCACAAGATGATGCTGGACCACTACCAGCAGACGAAGAACCTTCTGGTGTCGTACTCCCCGAAGAAGCTGGGCTTCTTCTAGACCCGCGGCGTGCGTGCGTGACGGACGCCGCGAGGCGGAAGAGCCTGTGAAGACGGGGTCTGGAACCGGAGCGAGGCGCCTGACGGGAGTTCCAGCCCGTCAGGCGCCTTCCCGATGCGGCTGCCGAAACAGACCTCGGGTGTCCCCGCCGGGAGCCGGTCCGGATCCGAACGGTCCGCCGACGGTCCGGGGACCACGGGGGCGGCATCGCGGGGATGGGCAGGCCGGTCGCGGTCAGGCCACCGGGGCGGGGTAGGTCGGGTACTCCACCCCGGAGACGTGCTGGACGACGCGGATGACCTGGCACGAGTAGCCGAACTCGTTGTCGTACCAGAGGTAGAGGATCGCGTTGTCGCCGTCGACCTTGGTCGCGCCGGCGTCGACGATCGAGGCGTGGCGCGAGCCGATGAAGTCGCTGGAGACTGCGTCGGGGGCACTGATGAAGTCGATCTGGCGCTTGAGCGGCGAGGTCAGCGACACATTGCGGAGGTGGTCGAGCACCTCTTGGCGCGTGGTCTCGCGCCCGAGCCGCAGGCTGAGGATCGCGATCGAGACGTCCGGTACGGGCACGCGGATCGAGCTGCCGGTGATCGGCGCCTTGAGGTCCGGCAGCGCCTTGGCGACGGCGGAGGCCGCACCGGTCTCGGTGATGACCATGTTGAGCGGAGCGGAGCGACCGCGACGATCAGCCTTGTGGTAATTGTCCAGCAGATTCTGGTCGTTGGTGAACGAGTGGACGGTCTCCACATGTCCGCGCAGGACCCCGTACTCGTCCGCCATGGCCTTCAGCGGCGGGACGATGGCATTGGTGGTGCAGGACGCACAGGACAGGATCCGCTCGTCCGGCTTGATCATGTCGTGGTTGACACCGTGCACGATGTTGGGGACGTCGCCCTTGCCCGGAGCGGTCAGGACGACCTTGTCGATCCCTGGGCGCAGATGCGTCGACAGACCCTCGCGGTCACGCCACTTGCCCGTGTTGTCGATGAGGATGGCGTCCTTGATGCCGTACGCGGTGTAGTCGACCTCCGAGGGGTCGCCCGCGTGGATCACCTTGATCTCGTTGCCGTTGGCGATGATCGTGCTGTTCGCCTCGTCGACGGTGATCGTGCCCTGGAACTGGCCGTGGATGGAGTCACGGCGAAGGAGGGAGGCGCGCTTGACGATGTCCTGGTCGCCGCCGTGGCGGACGACGATGGCGCGCAGGCGCAGGCCGTTGCCGGAGCCGGCCTTCTCTATGAGGAGGCGGGCGACGAGGCGGCCGATGCGGCCGAAGCCGTAGAGGACGACGTCGCGCGGCTCACGGCACTCGATCTTGTTGGCGCCCGTGGCGCCGGCGACGGCCCGGGCGGTGAACTCTTCCACCGAGAGGCCGCGTTCGTCGGTCCGGTACGTCGCGGCGAGCATTCCGAGGTCGATCTGGGAGGGGCCGAGATCGAGCGTGGTGAGGGCTTGGAGGAACGGCAGGGTGTCGGTGACCGAGAGTTCCGCGCCGGCGATCTGCCGCGCGAACCGGTGGGTCTTGAGGATGCTGACCACCGACTTGTTCACCAAGGAGCGGCTGTGGAGGAGGACGGTGACGTCCCGCTCCCGGTGCAGCTTCCCGATGATCGGGATCATCGACTCCGCGATCTCTTCGCGGTTCTTCCAGTTGGTGAACGAGTCGTCGTTGACAGTCACAGGTTTTTCTTTCGAGCTAGGCGGTGCTCAAATGCTAACGTCCCGGCATTTTGATCATTCACGCGGAGCCGCCTGAACGGGATACCGCCATCGGGCGCCTTGACCGGACAGGGCAGGAGCAGTCCGCAATGCGCCCGAAATGCATGAGTTCGCCTGCGGTTGTCCGGGCGGACCACGCCGCTCACGACCGACCGACCCGTCGGCAGAACTTACTCATTCCGGGCGCTCCAGGCAGTCGGCACTCGATCGCGGCAATCGCCCCGCCGTGCGCCGGACGAGCACCGCCCACGGACGCTCACCGAGCACCCGCATCGGGGGACGCATCGTCGCCGCCGGCGCGCGCCTCCTGCACGGCCGCGGTGATACGGCGTCAGGAGTCGTCCGGGATCCGACCTTCGGCGATGGGCCACTCGCGGGTGGCGACCGGAAAGACGATGCGCTTCACCGGACGGATGCCGATGATGGTGAACGGCAGCTGGGCGAAGAGAGAGTTCTCCAAAGTCACACCGCCGTACAGCTTCCACGCGCCGCGCCGCCGGATGCCCGTCCCCGGCACCAGCTCCTGCCGCTCGGCGGTGGCCCGCAGGTACGGGCCGAAGAACGCGTCGACACCCACCGCGTCGTAGAGGCTGACGCTCGCCTCGGGGCCGAGCATGGTCCGCAGCCGCCCCTCACCGGACACCTTGGCCCTGCCACCGGGAAGCTCCCTGCCGCCGGCATGCGCGTCGGACTGCCAGCCCGACGCCTTGGTGTAGCGCGTACCGATCTTCATCGTTCCGCCGGTGGCACGCTGGATGTCCACCTGCATCCGGCCGTCCGCTCGCACCTCCAGGACCAGTGTCAGCTTCAGCGCGACGGTGAGCGGGACCGGCCCGACCATGATCACGGGGTAGGCGGCGAGCACGGCCAGGGGGATGCGGGGCGCGATGGCCGGAATCGCGACAGGGCCCTTGATGCGCCAGCCCGCCCTGTACGAACCGGCCACCGAGACGGAGGCCGTCGCGTCCGCCGGGTCGGCCGACCCGTGCCCGTCGTAGGAGAACGCCACCTCGGGCGCCATCTCCAAAAACCCTCCGACCTCGGTCTCCCGCTCCAGGCCCGGCTGGCCCCCGAACATGGGGAGTTCGGTGTCGAAGTCGAGGCGCAGTTTCCGGCCGCCGGCTCCGGGCCCGACGCGGCCGTGGGCGCGCGGGGCGCGGCGCGCCTCCCCGGACTCCCCGTCCAGTGCGTCGCGCGCGTTCTTCGCGGTGCCGGCCACCAGACTCCGGGCCACGTCGAGGCCCTTCACCAGCGGCTCGACCTTCCACGCCGAGGGTGCCACCGGGATCTTCCCGTTCGCCTTCGCGCCGCCGAAGACCTCGGCGAGGTTCGCCCGCGTCGTACGGATCTCAGTCTTCCCGCCGTCGCCCGGCAGGACATCCTCGACCTTGACGAGCGCGCCCGCGGGAGCCGCCTTCGTCGGCGGGCTGGCGATCACATCGCCCTTGCGAACATCGGCACCGCGGGTCCCGGTCTTCGGCTCCCGATGACCGAGGGCCGCCCGGCCGGTCTTCGGGTCGTAGGAGGAGAGCGTGACGTCGCGGCCGGTGAGGGTGCGGGGCCGCTCACCGTCCGAGGGGCGGCCGACCCGCGCGGACTCGGAACGGCCCGGGGCGACCGGGAATTTCGCAGCGCCTCCCTTGTCACCGTCCGCGGGGCCGCTGTTCGGACCCGCGCCTTCGGCCTTCGACGCGGAGCCGACGCCGGGAGGTGCGCTGCCGCAGCCCGTGATGAGTAGGGCGCATATACCGACCATGGCGAGCCAGGCGGGGGGCGTAACCCGCTTCACGTGGAACCTCTTCGCTTGCGCGGGCGCTCGGCCCAGGGGAATGGATCGCGAGGGATGCTACTGAGCACCGGGAGTTCCAAGTCGCGTCCAGGAAGCGCGTGTTGGCGGCATCTCCTGCCGAGAACCACCCACCCCCGTCCGGAGCAGGGGTTTTCGCATGCAACAGGTCCGCGAATGTGACGGAGATCGCCTGCCGTAGGCGCACCTGTACCGGATGGTGAGACGCGGAGACGGAGCACGAACCGTCCGGTTCGTAACCCCGAACTGTTTCACACGTGGGCAGTTGGCCGATGTTACTGTTGCGTAGTAAACTACAACTTTACTAAGTCTTGGTGTAGTTGAGGTCCTTGCTTGCGCCAACCTCATCGCACGGCGTACCCCGTTCGTCCGGACATCCGGACGACCCCCTCGGGGCGCGCTCCAGCATGCACATCGAGAGGCACGACATCACATGACCAACTCCCGCGCGGTTGACCGCGCGCTGCGTCACAGCGGAAAGTCCGTGGCCCTGATTGCCGCGGCGCTGGGACTTGTGGCCGCCACCCCCCTGACCGCTTCGGCCGACGAAGGGCCCACCCGGGAGCAGATCCTCGCGGACTGCGAATCGGGCGTGGGCAAGTGCACCTTCAACGAGCCCGTGCTCGGCGAGGCCTACCTGGGCGACTTCCGCCCGGTCTCCGACCTGCTCCTCAACTGCACCACCTCCCCGGCCACCCAGTCGATGACCTGGACCGACAGTGTGAGTTCCACCGACTCCGTCGGCGTCACCCTCACGGCCGGCGGCACCATAGCCAAGCTGATCAACGTCAGCGTCTCGGCCACGTACAACCACATGTGGACCGACACCCACACAGAGACCAGCGCGGTCAACATGACCGTCCAGCCGGGAGAGGTGGGCTGGATCTCGCGCGCGCAGGTGATGCAGAAGGTCTTCGGGACGTGGCAGACCCACTACGACGACCCGAAGTGGGACCACTACTACTGGTACGTGAAGGACACGATCACCGGTCCTGCGCCCAACGGCACCGACGGCCAGAAGAACGCCGTCGTGGTCAAGTCCCGGAAGATGACGGCCGCGGAGAAGAAGGCCTGCTCCTCGGCCTCCGCCGCGACGGCGAAGGATGCGCGAGCCAAGGGCAGGATCTTCCTCACCGAGGACCGCTGACCACCCGGGACACCTGAACCAACGCGCGCGCGGTGGGCGCGCAGGCCCTGCGGAGCTCGCAATCGCAGGGACGACGAAGGCGGCGAGGCCGTGATCTCGTACGGACCACGGCCTCGCCGTCGGCGCGTGCACGGCCCCCGTGCACGTCGGCATGTGCACGGCCCCGTGCAACCTCCTCGCAACGTGCACGATGGTGAACTGAGGCTGCGCGGCACCCCCATCCGATTTCCCCACCCGAGGAGAGGTGCGCGATGGCCTCCGAACCGCCCGTCGAGCTGACCCCGGCGGCCGCCGGTCTCGTCCGGCGGCTGCGGACGGACCACGGGCCGCTGATGTTCCACCAGTCGGGCGGCTGCTGCGACGGCAGCGCGCCGATGTGCTACCCGGCGGGCGAGTTCCGCACCGGCGCCTCCGATGTGCTGCTGGCCGACCTGACCGTCGACGGGGTCGCCGAACCCGTGCCCTTCTGGATGTCCGCGAGCCAGTACGAGCGATGGAGCCACACCCGGCTGATCGTGGACGTCGTGGAGGGCCGGGGCAGCGGCTTCTCCCTCGAAGCGCCCGAGGGCGTGCGGTTCCTGATCCGCTCCCGGCTGCTGCGGCCCGCCACGCCGTACAGCTCCCCCGCCCCGGACTCCGGAGTGCCCCTCCCACGAGCCTCGCGCTGACGGCGCCTCACCAGCCCGGCCTTCTCAAATTCGCCAGTCCCAGAATGCAGGCTCCGGAGCAACATACGCACCGAATTCTCAGGCGTGGCAGGTGACCACGGTGGCGACCTCGAAGCGGGAGGCGAGTGCGACCTTCCCCAGAGCATCTGTCACATGTGACTGCAAGCGTCCGTGCCACAGAAACTTCTTGTGATCGCGCGGAAGTGCCTTCCCGCTGAGATGAAAGAGGCTAAGGACAGGCCTCGTGACCTCGGCAGAGAAGGCACTCTCGCTTGGCGATCAACGCCTCTTGAGCGTTCCGCGACCGAAAGATGGACGTCGGGCCGCGAAGCTGGTTGCTCCTATGCGATTCGGATTTCACCCAGCGGCTTGAAGTCGGCCCAGCAGTCCGTCGGTGCCGTGTCCAGGCGGAGGGTACCGGTACCGCCGGCCCCGCCGTCGCAGTAGCTGCTGGGAATGGAGGAGTTGAGGAAGGCCCCGTTCGGGTCGACGTCGGTTCCGACGTAGGGCGCGCCGGAGTAGGTGTTCGCTCCGACGTTGAGCGAGTCGTACGGGCATCCCAGCGGCGTCGAGAAGCACGCCGCGCCCTCACCGATCGGGTTGTAGCCGTAGTGCGTCGTGTTGAACGCGACCGTCCAGATGACCTGACTCGGCAGGGACGTCCCGGCGGGGAAGGTGAACGTCAGCGGAGCCGCGATGGAGTTGACACACTGGTTGGTGGCGGGGTTCATCCACTTGCCCGCGTCGGTCCCCGTACACGCCGGGTTGGCCGAGGGCCGGAAGGGGATCGTCTGGGTCTGGGTAACCGTGGCGAGGAGCGCACCCGGAGCCGGAACCGGGCCGGAGTTGTCCACGGCGTAGATGTTCGCGGTGATCGGGTGGGTGAACGTTGCTCCTGGTGTCGTCACGCAGTCGCCCGTGTTCCAGTGCCCGCTGACGCTGCATGCGAAGCTCTGGAAGTCCACCTTCAGCGTGCTCAGGTCGCCCGTGGAGCTGAGTCCCACCTCATCCCCGAACTCGCTGGTTCCGGTCGCCTCGAATCCGAGGCTGGGTGCGCCCTGGCAGGCGGGGAAATTCGCGGGGATGGCGGTGTAAACCGTACCGGGGGCCTGACCGCCGAAGTTGCAGGTGCCGGGCGGAGTGGGCTTCACGAAGCAGGTCTTGTGCTTCTGGCCATGGTGCTTCCCGCCCTTCTTCGGCTTGTGGCCGTGGTGATTGCCGGGCCCGCGGCCGTCGCCGTCGTAGAGCGCCTCGCACACCTCGGCGTCGTTGATGTTGAGTAGAATGGTCTGGTTGGCCGGAGCCGCCCCGGGGAAGGTCGCGGTTCCCATCGTGGTGGACGTGCCGTCGAGCGGGATGTTGCTGGGGTTGCCGTCGGGACGCGAGAACACGAAACGGCCGGTGTCCGTGGCACCGAACCATGCCGCACCGTTGGCTCCCTCCGCCTGCGCAGTGACGGTGGTGGGCTGTGTGCTTCCGGGGTAGACGCAGTAGCCGACCAGCCCCGGAACACCATTGGCCGGGTTTTCGTTCACGAGTGAGGTGAACGTGTACGTGCTGGTGCTGCCGCTGTTCGAGAACCCGGCCGAGACATTGTCGGCAGTGACGAACTGGTTCAGGTTCTGGCTTGTCGGGCAGTTGACCGGCTGACGGGATCCCGACGTGCCCGAGGCGGACGCGGCCAATCCCAGCCCGAGCGCAGTCGCCGTCACCATCGCCATGCATGCAGCCAGGAGAACTCGCACCAACGAGAGACTGCCCGACCCTCCCCGCAATCCGAGGATATTAGCGTATTTCTGCATGAGTTGACCTTTCTCCGCACAACCCGCGGCGTTTGGTGTGCGGGCGCCGACTCCCGACTGGTCGTGGTGGGCAGGATCACGGCCCGATTCGTTCGACCCGCATAAGTGACATCTAAAACGCTAGGTCAGATGTCGGTATATCACTACTCAACTGTTTACACGTCACCCGTTTGGCCTCACACGGGGATTGCGGGTTGGTCTTCCAAGGCGGGAGGGATGTGCCCGCTCAAGTCGGGTCGACGCGCACGCGGTGGTCGGTCGTGGGCGCGGTTTGTCGAGCATTGGATCGCCGGCATGGGTGACATGCCGCCTTCGGACGGGTCCAGGACGATCACCGACGAACGGGTGGCCCCCGGCCCGGCGCCCGCGGAATCGGGTCCTCGTACGAGGGAGCGGCAGTGAGTGCAACGGAGCCCACCAGCGCGCAGGCGATGACGGTATGCATCAGCGAACGTGCCCGGTTCCGAGGGACATGGCACGCGCAGTAGGGCCCAATGGGTGCACTGTCCATGCAACGGGACGCCCGGATCCGGCCGTTGGGTTGCGGGCCGGGGCGCGAGGCGGCCACGCCCGGCGGTACCACCTCGGGGAGAGATGTCGGGGGCGGGCCCCGGCCGTCAGGGACGGACGCTGCTGACGACGTCCGCCGTCGCCGCGATGCCGTCCAAGAGGGTAGGGGCCAGGCTCGAACCGGCCAGGCAGAAACCGAGCAGCATGCAGACCACGGCATGGGTGAACTTCAGTGAGCCGCTGCGCACGAACACGACGATCAGGATGATGAGCAGAAGGACCGCTGAGATCGAAATGGCCATGGTGTAACGAACCTCCTCCGCCGCGTGGGCAGTGCGGCGATCGGCCCAAAGTGTTGCGTATCGCACGCTCCTGCCCGGCTGTTCGGTGGTCCTCCGATGGGGTGATTGACTCCCTGTCACCATCCGCCGGGGTCATGGGCGCTGAGGAATCACTCCAGTCCTGGGAGGTCGTCGGTGTTGAGGTGATCGACGCCGGCGGCAAGGAGTTCGCGCCAGACCGCGGTACGTGCCGGTCCCGCCGTATCGGGCGTCGCCCGGAAGCGCACCCGCTGCCGTTCGGCGTGCGCGGCGGAGACGATCGCGCGCTCCTCGGCCGGCATCGGGCCGTCGCCCTGCCAGGCGAAGCTCTGTGTCCAGTTGCTGCTGAGCAGCGGGATGAAGGAGGCCGGAACACCCGTACCGAGGTCGTCCAGACGGCCGTCGTAGAACGCGTACCGCAGATGCTGCGCCTCCGTGGGGGCGCGCGCCGCCGGTCGCCGGAGACGACCGGGGGCACGGCACGGGTGCGGACGGTGCCGCCTGCGGCGGCACTGAGCATGGAGCGGTAGCGGCCCAGTACGCGGTGGAGTTCGAGGTACGTCGCCTAGCCGGTGTTCTTGATGTCGACGAGGAGCTGGAGCGGTATCCGGTGCCCCCGGTACACCCAGCCGTGGTTGGCCCGGGCCCTGGCGAGCAGAGGTTCCAGGTAGAGCGACTCGCCGACCCGCCGCCGGCCGAAACGCGCCCGCGGGGCGGCCGGACCCTTCGCGGAAGCGCCTCGGCCGGGTGCGCAGCGGCGGAGGCCTGTCAGCCGAGCGGTGCGGGCAGGTCGGCCGCCACCGCGAGGAACGACCGGTGCCGCCCCGGCGTTCCGAGCGCGATCTCCGCCGACTTCGCCCGCTTCAGATAGAGATGAGCCGGGTGCTCCCAGGTCATGCCGATGCCGCCGTGGAGCTGAACACACTCCTCCGCCGCGTGCACGGCGGTCGTCGCGCACGTGGCCTGGGCGACGGCGACGGCCACCGGGGCGTCGGGGCTCCCCTGTGCCAGGCAGTCCGCCGCGTACCGGGCGGCGGCGCGTGCCGAGACGATCTCCAGCCAGAGCCGGGCGAGCCGGTGCTTGAGGGCCTGGAACGATCCGACGGGCCGGTTGAACTGGTGCCGTTCGCCTGTGTAGCGGACGGTCTCGGCCAAGCACCATTCGGCCAGGCCCAGTTGCTCGGAGGCCAGGAGACCGGCTCCGGCGAGCAGCGCCCGCCCGACGGCGGCTCGGGCGGCGTCCGGCCCCGCGAGACGGCGCGCCCGTGCCCCGGTGAGCGTCACCTCGGCGACCGGACGGGTCGGGTCGAGGGACACCCGGGGCGCGACGGTGACTCCGGGATCCGTGGTCTCCACGGCGTGCAGCCCGTACCCGTCGGACCCCTGGGCCGGTACGAGGAGCACGTCGGCTCCGGCGGCTCCCGCCACGCTTCCCGTCCTCCCCTCCAGCGTCCCGTCCTCCGCGACCCGCACGGCGGCCGGCGGGACGGCACCCGGCGCGGTCGACAAGGGCAGGGTGAGCGCGCCGACGATCCGGCCCGCCGCGAGTCCGGCCAGCAGCCCGGTGGCGTCGGCGGAGTCCGTTCCGCAGCCCAGGAGCGCTTCGACGGCGAGCACCGCACTCGTCAGATACGGCACCGGGGCGGCGCTGCGGCCGAGTTCCTCCAGGACGACTGCGGCCTCGCGGGCAGTGGCCCCCTGTCCGCCCAGCTTCTCCGGGACGAGCAGCCCTGCCGTACCCATGTCCACGGCGAGGGCGCGCCAGAGGTCCGCGTCGTACGGCAGGCCGGTCTCGGTCCCGGCGATCACGGCGGCGGGGTCGCAGCGGTCGGTGAGCAGGGACCGTACGGCGGACCGCAGATCGTTCTCGGCCTCGGAGTACAGCAGGTCCGCGGCGGCCGCGGGCGGTGCACCGGCGCTCGGCTCGGTTCCGGTCATCGGGCGAGCTCCTTCCACGGGAGGTCCTTGTCGGTGCGCGGCTCGGGCGGCAGACCCAGAACGCGTTCCGCGACGATGTTGAGCAGCACCTCGGATGTGCCGCCCTCGATGGAGTTGCCCTTCGCCCGCAGGTAGCGGTACCCGGCGTCGCGTCCCGCGAAGTCGACCATCTCCGGGCGGCGCATGGTCCAGTCGTCGTACAACAGGCCCTCCTCGCCGAGGAGTTCCACTTCCAGCGCGCTGATCTCCTGGTTGAGGCGGGCGAACGCGAGCTTCATCGCCGAGCCCTCCGGTCCGGGCTGGCCCGCCGCGAGCTGCTGCCGCAGCCGCTCCCCCGCTAGCCTGGCCGCCTCCGCTTCGACCCACAGCCCCAGCAGCCGCTGGTGCAGATCGTGCGTGCGCAGCTCGGGCCGTTCGCGCCACTTCGCGGCCGGCAGCCCGATGAGGCCGCCCTCGCGGGGCACCCGGCCGCCGCCGATGGCGACGCGTTCGTTCATCAGCGTGGTCTGGGCGACCCGCCAGCCGTCGCCGATGTCGCCCAGCCGGTGGGTGTCCGGGATCCGCACGCCGGACAGAAAGACCTCGTTGAACTCGGCCTCGCCGGTGATCTGGCGCAGCGGGCGCACCTCGACACCCGGGTCGGTCATGTCGCAGAGGAAATAGGTGATGCCGCGGTGCTTGGGGACGTCCGGGTCGGTACGGGCGATGAGGATGGCCCAGCGGGCCAGATGGGCGCTGGAGGTCCACACCTTCTGCCCTTCGATCACCCAGTCGTCGCCGTCCCGTACGGCCCGGGTCGCGAGAGCCGCGAGGTCCGAGCCGGCGCCGGGCTCGCTGAAGAGCTGGCACCACACCTCCTCGCCCAGCCACAGCGGGCGCAGGAACCGTCGCTTCTGCTCGTCGGAGCCGTAGCGGAGGATCGTCGGAGCGGCCATGCCGAGGCCGATGCCGATGCGGCGGGGGTCGTTGTCGGGTGCGCCCGCCGCCTCCAACTCGGCGTCCACGACGGCCTGGAGGGTGCGTGGGGCGTCGAGGCCGCCGAGCCCCTCGGGGTAGTGCACCCAAGCGAGCCCGGCGTCGAAGCGGGCCTGCAGGAAGACGGCCGGGTCGGCGGTGGCAGGGTCATGCGCGGCGAGCAGGTCGGCGACCCGGCGGCGCAGGGCATCCGCGTCGGGTGCCGTCGTGGCCTCGGTACGGGCCATGGAGCAGCTCCTTCCGGTGGTGAGGTCAGACACCCCATGTCGTTTGGTGTCAAGCGGCGTGGGGCTGGGCGTGGTGCGACCAGGCGGTCGCTTCGTCGTAGAGGGTGCGGGTTTTGAG